>NZ_JBLODY010000037.1:0-39305 GCF_047785625.1 Solidesulfovibrio sp. C21 | reverse complement strand
GCCGGGGGGAAACCTTTCTGAAGAATGGTTTCCCCCCGGCCCCCCTTTCCAAAGACTTCCAACGACTACAGTATGTTGGCCCTACCAACCTGTAACCGTTAAAAGTTTTTGGGAAGGGAGAGCGCGAGAGGGGAACCCTTTTTTCAAAAAGGGTTCCCCTCTCGCACTGTCTTTTTCAGCGGCTTAGCCGATGAGAGCCACGACTTTTTCCAGCAGGATCTCGGAAGTGAACGGTTTTTCCAGCACGTCGTCGGCGCCGAAAATGGTGGCATGGCTCAACAGGTCCATGCCGACCTTGGCCGAACCGCCGGAAATGGCCATGACCTTGCACGTCCGGCAGGTCTCGCGCAGCACCTGCAAGACCTCCAGCCCGTCCATCTCCGGCATGAAGATGTCGAGCACCACGAGGTCGGCCGACTGCCCGGCCAGGGACTGCATGGCCAGCTTCCCGTCGGCGGCCTCCCGCACCGCGTAACCCGCGCCTTCCAGATACAGCCGGATAAGCGCCCGGATGCTCGGGTCGTCGTCCACGACCAGTACGGTTTTCACCAGCTGCCTCCAGAATGCCGCGTATGGCGCATTGGCTAGGAACTACCTGTTATCGATCAGAATCGCACCAGCACCCCGTCAAGACGGAGCCGGCCACGCCCGAAACATTTCGGAGCGGCGCCTAGGCGAAATCATACATGTCGAGCAGGCGGCCGTCGCGGCTTATCAGCAGCGGATCGATCATGTTCTTGCCCCGCGACTCGCCGGTTTCCATGGACAGCTTCCGTCCATCGTAGGTCATGCCGGTGATGACCGACTCCTCGCAGTAAAGGTCCGAAAGCCGGTCCACGTGGATGGCCAGCTTCTCCGAATCAAAGGGGCCGTCGACGTCGTCCAGGGTGAAAACCATTTCCCCCTTGTCCACCGCTCCGAGCAGGCACAGCACCTCGTCCTCGGCCAGGCGCGCGGTGTACTCCGCCAGTTTCGGGCGCGCCTCGATCAGGGCAACGCCGACCGAGGTGACCGGCTCGGCCGCATCGCCCAAGCGCACGTCGAGCCTGAGCTCATGCTCGTAGACCGCGCCGGTGCGGTGGTAGAATTTCGGCGCGGCCAGCCAGCCGTGCCAGGGCAACCCCTGATCCTCGGCGTATTTCGCCGCCAGCCGTTCGTCGAAATAGAGCACGCCCCGAAAGCAGTTGCCCGCGAAATAAGGGGTGTTGTTCTTGCCCCAGCAGTGCCGGTAGACCCGCTGCACGAAGGCGCGGGGCAGCGAGGTCACGATGATCTGGTCGATATCGCCGCGGGTGGTGATGACAAGGGCCATAGCGGTGCGCCTCCAGGGTGTTGCGGGTTGCCGGCGACCCTACCTCCGGCGCGGCTTTTGGGCAACCCGACGACGCATTGTCCATGCGCGCCGCCCCCCCTCAAGGAAAGGAAAACCAGGGCAGATCGCCCGTAACGCCCAGATCGCGCAAGATGACCGCCACCAGCCCGGGATCGGCCACGGTCAAAAGCGGTTTGATGTGCTCCGAGACGTTGGCCAGGCACTGGGTGCAAAAGGGATGCACCGGGGCAAAGGCGTCGAATCCGGCCCGGATGCGCGTCATTTCCTCTCCGAGCCAGAAATCGCGCAGGTCCGTTTCCGGGGTGATCCGCCCGGCCGTGGCCCGGGCCGTGGGGTCGCAACAGCAAAAGGCCGCCGTGCCGTCAGCCTGGATCGAGAACGTCGTATGGCAGGAGTCGCAATAGCCGCACGGTTCGGCGGCCGTTTCCAGGGCCACGAAAGCATCGTAGCTGTTGGGCATGATCTTGGTCGGCTGGACCTGGATGACGGTCTCCCCGTCCGCGAAAAGCACCAGGGGCCTTCGCGCGGCGATGTCCTCCCGCCTGCCGTCCGGCGCGGCCGCGTCATGAACGCCGAGCAGCGCGGCGAGCCCCCGCGTCTTGGCCAAGATTCCGTCCACATCGCCGATGGCCTTGGAATAGTCCAGCCCGTCCCGGAAAATGCCGTAGTCGGCAATCTGCACGGCGATCGTGCCGGGCACGCGGCGGCGGATGCGGTGGCGCAAAAAGCCCAGGATCTTCTCCCGGTAGGCGGCAAAGGACAGCCGCGCCCCGCGCAAGGCGAAATCCTCGGGCGTGGCGCTGTAGCTTAAAAGCAGGCGCATGGGCAGGTCGTAGGCGCTTTTCTTGATGGCCAATCCGTTGGTTGCGCAGGAAAAAATCCGTCCTCCGGCCGCGACATGGGCGATCACGGTCTCCACCTCGGGATGCAAAAACGGTTCGTAGGTCTGGCCGAAGGAAAAAGGCCAGTCGTTGGCCAAACACTGGTCCACGATATGCCGAGCCAGGGCCGTTTCCATGTTGCGTCGCTCCCGGCGGACGTTTCGTGTCGAGCAGTAGGCGCAGGCCAGATTGCAATGGCCGGTCAGGGCAATGAAGACCGTGGGCCGCGCCAGACACGTTTCCCGCCGGCGTCTGTAGCGCGGATCGTCGATCAATCTTCTTTTGATATCTTCCATGCACCGTTCCTTCAGGCCCCCGCTCCAAGACTTCTAACGCTAACAGTCTGTCATCGCAAAAAGTTTTTGGCGTATCCCCCTCTCGCATCTTCTCCTATATCCCAAAAAACCTTCGTGCGTTGGCTCCGGTCGCAAGCCAGACCTCGGCCGGGTCGCGTTCCATGAGCGCGGCCACGCGCTGGGCGGTGAAGACGATCAGCGCCGGCTCGTTGCGTTTGCCGCGCCAGGGCTCGGGCGCGAGGTATGGCGTATCGGTCTCCAGGAGGATGCGGGACAAATCCATGGCCGCCACCGCTTCGGCCAGATCGGTATTTTTGGCATAGGTCACCGGCCCCGGGATCGAGGCCAGCCAGCCCCGGGAAAAGACCTCCCCGGCCAGCCAGGCCCCGCCGCCGAAGCAGTGCCACACCAGCGGCCGGTCCCGAAACCCCATGTCGTCGAGGATGGCCAGCGTGTCCCCTTCGGCATTACGGCTGTGGATGACCACCGGCACGTCGAGTCCCTTGGCCAGTTCCAACTGTTCCCGGAACACGCGCTGTTGCGTCGCGGAAGTGGACGCATCCCAATAATAGTCGAGCCCGATCTCGCCCACGGCCCGAAGCCGCGCCTCGTCACGAAAGGCCGCCGCCATGGCCGGCAGGTCGTCGGCCGCCATCGTGGCCGCGTCGCAGGGATGCACGCCCAGGATGTAAAAGACTTCCGGCCGGTCCTTGAAATAGTCCCGATGGGCCAGATAGGCGGCCGGTCCCAGAAACACGTTGCCCACGGCCGACACTCCGGCCGCCGCCGCCCGGTCGAGGGCAGGCCCGATCTCCTCCGGGGCGAACTCCTCCACGTCCAGATGGGCATGGCTCTCCACCCCGCCCGCAGGCAGTCCGAGGGTCACCGGATCCTGTCGTTCACGTTTTTTTCTCGACACCGTCTACACTTCCTTGTCGTTTGCGCGCCACGTTGACGCCGGAGCACAGGCCACGTAGGACATGCCAACGCCAAAAAGGAGCCGCCGTCCTTGCCCACAGCCGCCGTCTCATTGCCCGCAGCATTGCCCGAGCTTGGCCGTATGACCATCGGCGTCGGCTGGCGACTGGGCGCGGCCGTGGCCGTTTTTCTGGCCATAACGGCCCTCCTGCGGCTGCTGTGGCGCCGGGGCGTCATTAGCCGCCCGCTGGGGGGCCTCGTCAAGTGGCTCTGCGGCCTGGCGCTCCTGTGGGGCCTGTCCTGGCTGTTGCCGGCCAAGGCTGCCGCCTCCGGGGAAACCACCATGACCGTGGCCGCGCTGGTCATGATCTGGCTGGCCGCCTGCCATGGCGTGGACTTCGTTTACACCCACCTCGCGCCCTCCCGGGGGACCGGCCGGCCCGGCCGCCATATCCTTCAGGACCTGCTCAAATTCTGCATCCTGGCCGTGCTCGTGGGCTGGGGACTGCGGCAACTGCTCGATATCCAGCTCGGGTCCCTGCTCACCTCCTCGGCCATCCTCACCGCCGTCATCGGCCTGTCCATGCAGGACACCATCGGCAGCCTGTTTTCCGGACTGCTTCTCCAGGTGGAAAAACCCTTTGTCGAGGGAGACTGGATCAAGCTCGGCGATGTGGAAGGCCGGGTCACGGAAGTGACCTGGCGCTATACCAAGGTGATGACCCTCGCCGCTTCCGAAGTGTTTTTGCCCAACAACGCCGTGGCCAAGGAACGCCTCGTCAACTACAACCGCCCGGACAGCACGTTGTGCCAGATCGTCTATGTGCCGGCACCTCCCGACGCGCCGCCGGTCAAGGTCAAATCGGCCATCCAGATGGCCCTGACCCGGGCCGAGGGGGTCCTGAAAAATCCCCCGCCCCGGGCCCGGCTGCACGAAATCCAGGCCGACCGGGTCATGTATGCCGCCGTCTATTACATCCGCGGCTTCCATACGCGCTTCAACACCGCCGATGCCGTGCTTTCCACCATCTGGTACCAGTTTGTCGAGCGCGGCATCGAAATACCGCCCCCGGCCCGGCGCGTCATCATGGACGCCCCCGACCCCGATCGCGGACACCCCGAGGGGCTGGCCGCCCTAAGCGAGGTGGAGCTGCTTTCCGGCCTCACCGACGCGGAAATGGAGATGCTGGCCCGGGTGTCCGTGATCCGCCAGTTTTCCCCGGACCAGACCATCGTTGCCAAGGGCGAACAGGGCACGACCATGTGCTTTATCCTGTCCGGGCTTGTGGCCGTGGTCATCGACGGCAAGGAAGTGGCCCGGCTGGCGGCGGGCCAGATTTTCGGCGAAATGGCCCTTTTGACCGGCGAACCACGCCAGGCCGACGTGCGCGCCGTGGAGCCCACGCGGGGCCTGGAGGTGGACCGGGAGGGATTTCGCATGGTCCTGGCCCGCCATCCCGAAATCATCGACCGCGTGCGGGCGATTTTTGCCGCCCGCGCCGCCGCCAACCGCTCCGCCCAAGCCCCCGGTGCGCCGGACGAAGCGACAACCCTGTTCGCCCGCTTTTGCAAGCTCTTTTTATGACTACCCAAACGCTCCATACCGGACGCCCCCTGCCCGCCGCCCTGGCCCTGGGATTCGCCGGAGCCGGCGCGACCTGCCTCCTTTTGCGCGAGCTGCTGCTGGCCTACTGCGGCAACGAAGCCGCCATGGGCGCAGCCCTGGCCTTGCTCCCCCTGGCTATCGCCGCCGGCGCGACCCTGCCCCGCCGGCTCTGGCCCGAGAGCGATCCGGCCAACCTCCTCGGGCCGGCGCTCGGCTTTTTTGCCATCAGCCTGCCCGTTTCCCTGCTGCTGCCGCGTCTGGCCCGGCCGGGCATGATCGTTGGCGACGCGGCCGCCCTCTCGCCCCTGGCCGTGGCGGGCTCCGCGCTTGGCGCCTTCACCCCCCTGGGACTCTGCCTGGGGCTCGTCTGGACGCTGACCGGAGCCGTCGGCTGTCGCCAGGGAGGGAAAAAGTGCGCCCGCCTGCCCGCCGCCCTGGCCGGCTCGGCCGCCCTCGGCGCACTTTTCGTCCAGTTCGTCGCCATCCCGAAGCTCACGCCGCTCAACGCCAGCCTGG
Source organism: Solidesulfovibrio sp. C21 (assembly GCF_047785625.1). Lineage (NCBI taxonomy): Bacteria > Pseudomonadati > Thermodesulfobacteriota > Desulfovibrionia > Desulfovibrionales > Desulfovibrionaceae > Solidesulfovibrio > Solidesulfovibrio sp. C21. The sequence goes on along the minus strand of NZ_JBLODY010000037.1, from coordinate 33,755 downwards.
ACATGGGACTTGCCTGCTGCGTGGCCGGCATCCTCTGCGCCGCCGGATCGCCGGGCGGCCGCGCTCCCGAAACCTGGCTGTCGGTCATGGCCCTTGGCTTCGTGCTGCTGCTGCCCATGTCGGGACTTATCGAGCTGCGCCTTGCCGCCTGGCAGTGGCGATGCCCCGTGACGGCGGTTCCCGCCGTACCGGCGGCCATCGGCACGGTCCTCGGCGGCGGCGCCAGGGCGCTGTCCACGGCGCTCACCTATCTGGCCCTGTGCATCGCCGTGCTCGCGGCCCTGGCCGGCCGCGCCAGCCTGCCGGGACTGCGGGGGGACGAGTCCCGAAACCTGGCCGCCGGCATGGCCGAAGCGGGCGCGTTCCTGGGACTGCTGTTGGCCTATCAGGGGATGACGGGAAACCTCTTTCCCCATCTGCCGGCCCTGGCCGCGGCCTGGCTGGTCGGGGACGCCCTGGCCCTCTATCCAGGGCGAGAGGCCGGACGCAGCCTCGTTCCCAGTACGCCCGCCCTGTGCGGCGCGGCCCTGGGGCTGGCGCTCCTTTCCGCCCTGCTCATTTTGTAGTGCCGTAAAAACGCCGCCGCCCCTTGTTGCCCGCCGCCGCCGGCGCTACAAAATGGCAAACATCCGGAGGCGTACCCATGAGTGTCCTTTTTTCCCCTGTCAAAATCGGGCCGCGAACGCTTAAAAACCGCATCATCGTCGCGCCCATGTGCCAATACTCGGCCGAAAACGGCCACCCCACCTACTGGCACGCCATGCATCTCGGCCATCTGGCCATCTCCGGGGCCGGGGCCCTCGTCATCGAAGCCACGGCCGTGGAGCCCCAGGGGCGCATTTCGGCGCAGGACCTGGGTTTGTGGTCCAAACCCCACGAAGACTCCCTGCGCCGCACGCTGACCGCCGTGCGGGCCTGCGCGCCCATCCCCATCCTGGTGCAGCTCGCCCACGCCGGCCGCAAGGCCTCCACGGCCACCCCCTGGGACGGCGGCGCGCAGATTTCCCCGGCCCAAGGCGGCTGGGTGCCCGACGCCCCCTCGGCCATCCCCTACGAGCCGGAAGAGATCACGCCCCACGCCCTCGACGCCGCCGGGCTCGGCCGCATCGAACAGGCCTTCGTCGACGCCGCCAAACGCGCCGACGCCCTGGATCTGGCCGGCGTGGAAATCCACTGCGCCCACGGCTACCTGCTGCACCAGTTTCTCTCGCCCCTTTCCAACACCCGCGACGACGACTGCGGCGGCAGCCTCGAAAACCGCCTGCGCTTCCCGCTGCGCATCGTCAAAGCCGTGCGCAAGGCCCTGCCCCAAAACCGCATCCTCGGCGTGCGCATCTCGGCCACGGACTGGGTCCCCGGCGGTTGGGACATCGAGGACAGCGTCGCCTTTGCCCGCGAAATCAAGAAATGCGGCTGTGACTACATCCACGTCTCCTCGGGCGGTCTGTCGCCGCAGCAACAAATCCCCGTCGCGCCCGGCTATCAGGTCCCCTTCGCCGAACGCATCCGCAGCGAAACCGGCCTGCCCACCATCGCCGTGGGGCTCATTACCGACCCGGCCCTGGCCGAAACCATCGTCGCAACCGGCCAGGCCGATATGGTCGCCCTGGCCCGGGGCATGCTCTACGACCCGCGCTGGCCCTGGCACGCCGCCGCCGCCTTGGGCGACCAGGTCGACGCGCCGGACCAGTACCTGCGCTGCGAACCGCATGGACTGAAAGGGCTTTTTCGCCGGTAACGCGAGGGGGCAGGCTGGGGCTCTGCCCCATACCCCGGCAGAGGCTCTGCCTCTGCACTCCGCCGAGGGGCCATGGGCCCCCCGGGCCCCCCTTCCGGTGTGCTTTGGCCGGACGGAGGAAGGGTTGGCTGGCGGGGTCGCAGGGGCGGGGCCCCTGCTCCGCCTTATCCGATCCGCGTGAAAAGCAGCGCCGTCTTGACCCGGCCGCTGCCGGTAAGGCGTTGCGGCGACCAGTGAGGGCCGAGCTGTTCGGCCAGGGCATCGGCCAGATGAAAATGTCCGTCGCGCACATGGCCGGGGTAAAGGCGGTCGAGGGCGGCCGGGGATGCGGGCAGATCGTCGAGCTGGTAGGCGGGGCGCAAGGTGAAAAAAAGTTCATCCGAGGCCCAGGCCACGGCGGCGGTGGCCACGCTTTGGAGTCGGCCCTTGGTGATGACGCCGCGCCCGATAAAGTCGATGAGCATAGCCATTTCGCAGGGGGGCGCGTCGGGCGGTTCGCACAGAAAGTCGCAGGCGGAAAATTCCACGTTGTCCAGACCGTGCAGGCGGGCCAGCTCCCTGGCGACGCGGATGACGGCGGGATCGACGTCGCAGCCGAGAACCCGGGTTGCGCCGCGCCGGGAGGCCATGAAGGCGAAGTAGCCCAGGTTGCAGCCGAGGTCGACCACGGATTTGCCGGCCACATCGAGGTTGCCGACGTAGTTTTCGAGCTCGTCCGGGCCGGGGCCGTGCCCCGAGGCAAGGAGGGTTCCGTCGGGGCTGTACACCGGACGCCAGACGCAGGCGGGGTCCAGGCCGGCCAGCAGCCGGCGGGCGGCCTCGAGGTGGGGAATTTCCGTTGGCATGACCCGTTGTAGCGGAGTCGCGGCCCAAAGCAAGGGGGAGAAGCCGGGAGTTGTCAAACCGCGTCTGCTTGGGTAAGAGCGAACACCCACGTGAGGACGCGCGGGCGTGACGTGCTTTCGCCTTCCGCGCCGACGCCGCGATTTGGCGGCCGCGTCGCAAACCCCCTACCCCAAAACCCAATCATGGTATTTAGCTCCGCTTCATTTCTGTTTTATTTTTTGCCGCTCGTGCTGGCGCTGTATTTTTCCACTGTGGCCTTCGGGCGGTTGCGCAACTGGATTCTACTGGCGGCGAGCCTTTTTTTCTATACCTGGGGTGAAGGCGAATATGTCGTCATCATGCTGGTTTCGATCCTGGCCAACTATCTGTTCGGCATATGGATCTACAAAGCCCATGAGCGCAACAACGCCAAGCGCCAGATGGCCGTGGCCATCACCTTCAACCTGCTGCTCCTTGTCATTTTCAAGTACACGAATTTCCTCGTGGCCAACTGCAATCTGGTATTGGGCGAATTCGGCCTGCCGACCATGACGGTCGGCGCCGTGCACTTGCCCATCGGCATTTCCTTTTTCACGTTCCACTGCATTTCCTACCTGATGGACATCTACCGCCGGCAGACGCCGCCGCAGATGTCGCTGCCCAACACGGCCCTCTACATTTCGCTTTTCCCCCAGCTCGTGGCCGGCCCCATCATCCGCTACAAGGACATCGCCTCCCAGATCACCCACCGAAGCGTGGGCCTGGAGCGGTTTTCCCAGGGCATCAACCGCTTCATCATCGGCCTGGGCAAGAAAGTGCTGATCGCCAACGTGGTGGGGCTGCCGGCGGACAAGATCTTCGCCATCCCCTCCGAGCATCTGACCACGCCCGTGGCCTGGCTCGGCATCCTGTGCTACACGCTGCAAATATATTTCGACTTTTCCGGCTACTCGGACATGGCCATCGGCCTGGGGCACATGTTCGGGTTCAAGTTCATGGAAAACTTCAATTATCCCTACGTGTCGCGCTCCATCCAGGAATTCTGGCGGCGCTGGCACATCTCCCTTTCCACCTGGTTCCGCGATTACCTCTACATTCCGCTTGGCGGCAACCGCTGCAGCACGTCCCGGATGTATTTCAACCTGGTCACGGTTTTTTTCCTGTGCGGCCTGTGGCACGGGGCCAGTTGGAACTTCGTGATCTGGGGCATGTTCCACGGATTGTTCTCGGTGATCGAGCGCTTTCCCCTGGCCAAACGCGTGACCCAGGGCCCGCGGCTCATCGCCCATCTCTACACCCTGCTGGTGGTGATGGTGGCCTGGGTCTTTTTCCGGGCCGAATCCCTGCCCGTGGCGCTTAACTACCTGAAGGCCATGGCCGGATTCGCCCAGGGATCGGGCGTGGAATGGCACGTGGGCCTTTTCCTCAACCCCAAGGTGGCCATCGTGCTGACGGCGGCCGTGATCGGCGCGACCCCGATCATCCCCTGGATCAAGGGCATACGCGGCCGCCTGCTGGCCATGCGCAGGGTTGGGCCTGTGGCGCTCGACGATGGCCTGGAGGCCGCCATCAGCCTCGTCGTGATGCCGGCGGTTTTCATCCTGTGCGCCATGTCCCTGGCCAGCGGCACGCATAATCCGTTCATTTACTTTCAGTTCTAAGGTCTTGCATGAGCGTGGCCCCTACGTTTCCCCACAAGGTCATTGTCGTTCTCGGCGTTGCCCTGTTTTTGTGCCTGATCTGCCTGCCCGTGGCCGACCATGTCTTCGATCTGGCCCCGGACGTCTATCTGATGGAAAACGATCCCAACCAGCTGCCGGACTTTTCGCTGTCCCAGCTCTTCAAATCCTTCAACGTCCTCCAGCGCGGCTATCTGGAAAAGACCTTCGGCTTCCGCCGGGAGCTGGTCCGCCTGGAAAACATCCTCGACATCTTCCTGTTGCGCTCCTCCAACCAGTACCAGACCGTCATCAAGGGCAAGGGCGACTGGCTGTTCCTGTCCCAGGAAAACAACGAGCTCAACGTCATCCAGGACTTCCGGGCGGTGAAGCTTTTCACCCCGGCCCAACTGGCCCACTGGGTCAAGATCTACAAGGACAGGCAGGACTGGCTGGCCGAGCGCGGCATCCACTACCTGATCGTGGTCGCGCCCAACAAGCACACCGTGTATCCGGAATTCCTGCCGCTGCAGTACAACAAGGTGAGCCCCATAAGCCGCACCGACCAGATCGTGAACGCGCTTACCGGGGCGGGCGTCGAGGTTCTCGATCTGCGGCCCATCATGGACAAGGTCAAACGCCAGGCCCTGGCCTACTACCGCACCGACACCCACTGGACGACGTTCGGGGCCTTTGCCGGGTATGTGGCGATCATGAAGCGCCTGGACAAGTGGTTCCCGCAGTTCGAACCGGAAATCCGGGGGGATTTCGACATCAGCATCACCCCGGACCTCAGCGGCGGCCTGGCCAGCATGCTGGCCCTCGGCGACTTTTTTCCCGAAAGCCGGGTGACCTTCACGCCGCGTTTCAAGCGTGAGGCCGTGGCCACCACCGAGGCCCGTCCCACCCCGCCCTACTTCCAGCCCACCGTGGTCATGGACACCCATAACCCCTCCAAGCCCTCGGTCGTGATCTTCCGGGATTCCTTCGCCCACGAACTGGTCCCCTTCCTGTCCGAGCATTTCGACAAATCCATCTACCTGTGGCCCTACCCTGCCACGTCGCGCGATATCCGCTTTTTCGACAAGAAGCTGATCGAAAAGGAAAAGCCGGCCCTGGTCATCGACGAATTCGTGGAGCGCTACTTCACCGAATTTCCGCCCACGGCGCAAAAGCCCGCCAAGAAGTGACCGGCCGCCCGGGAGCCCGCCCATGGACCATGTCCGTGCCTTTGTGGGCCTTGCCCTGCCGCAGTCCTGCCAGGAAATGGCCGGCAGGCTCGGGGCGGCGCTCGCGCCGCTGTGCCGCGGCCGCCTCAGCCGGGTGCGGACCGGACAAGCCCACATCACGCTCAAATTCCTCGGGGAGACGCCCGTTTCCGGGCCTGCCGGCATCGAGGCCGTTGGCGAGGCGCTTGGCGGCATACGCTTTGCGCCTTTTCGTCTGAATCTGGCCGGCGGCGGTTTTTTCCCGGGACAGAAACGGCCCCGGGTGGTCTGGGCCGGGCTGCGGGAAGGGGCGCAGGCGTGCCGGGAACTCGCCGCCGCCGTAGACGCGGCCCTGGCCCCGCTCGGCATCGCGCCGGAAGGCAACCCCTTTGCCGCCCACCTGACCCTGGCCCGGATACGCGAACCGGAACGCGGCGGCGACTGGCCGGCCATGCTGGCGCTGCTGACGCAGGCGCTGTGGCCGCCCGTGCCCGTAGCCGCCATGACGCTGTGGCGCTCGGTGCTTTCGGAGCATGGCGCGCGCCACGAGGTGCTGCGGGAATTTCCGGCCGCGGCGACCTGAGCGGGGGCGGCCCCTCTCCCACAAAAAAACCGCCTCCGGGGAAGCGGTGAAAGCGGGCGCAAGCGCGCGACGTCCAGAGGCGGAGCGGAGCCGGCGGCGGCACGCCGGCTCCGTCCTGCAGGGGAATACGCGCCGGTGCGAATTAGATGTAATCGCCCCGGTTGAATTTGATCTTTTCGGTTACGGTCATGACTTCCAGTTCGTTGACCAGGGAACCGAGCCCCGTGTTGGCATCGCTTGGCAGGTCGTCCTTGAGCTGCTTGACGCCGGTTTCAATGTTTTCCAGCACCCCATAGGCCTGCTTGAGGGAATCCCCCCCGGAGCCCGAGGCAAGCTGATCGGCATAGTCTTCCCACTTGGCCAGCAGGGAGTCCATGTTTTTCATAACCGCCTGCTCTTCTTCGCTGAGTTGACCCGAAGCCTCGGCAGCGTCCGTGCCTTGCGTGCCGGACACATCCAGGGCGGCATAGCCGGCCAGGGGAGGCGCCGTAAGCCCCGGATCCTGGGACGACTGGCCATCGCCGACTTTCTTGGCCAAAAGCGCCGCGAAGGCGTCCGAGCCGTCCTTCGTCCCAGCGGACTTGGCCGCAGTCTGCTGCAGGGCGGTCAATTGGTCGTTTTGGATTTTCATCGGCCTTCCCCCGCGTTAACGTTTCCTTTCGACATGCAAGGAGCCTGCCAGCTCCCGATATTCCATGAACATGCTGATATCACTGAAAATTACTTTTCCGTAACCAGGCAAAATTTGCCCCGTCGCCGGTCTTACGCGTTGATCGTCGTTTCATTGCATAAGACAGGTGAAACGCCTTGTCTATTGCCATCCACTTTGGCATCCTTGTCCGACCGGGCTTGTCCCATACTTTTCGGACAATATCGCCGGGACTTAAGCGGAAGCAAGCCTGGTCAAACCAAGGAGGCGCTGCCATGCCAGCCCTGAAAAAAATTTTGTGCTCCGTGGATTTCTCCGAGGGCTCCCCGCTCGTGGCCGAGTACGCGGCCACGCTGGCCCGAGCCGCCAAGGCCGAGATCGTCTGCGTCTACGTGGCCCCGTCCCTGGCCGAATACGTGGGCTTCAACGTGCCCCAGGCCGCCCTCGACACCTTTGTCGGCGACGTGGTCGCCTCGGCCGAAACCACCATGAACGATTTCACGGCCGAAAACTTCAAGGACCTGCCGGCGCGCGGCTTGGTGCTGACCGGCTACCCGGCCGAGGAGATCCTCAAGGCCGCCGACAGCCAGCATGCCGACATGATCGTCATGGGCACCCACGGCCGCACCGGCATCGACCGGATCATCTTCGGCTCCGTGGCCGAAAAGGTGGTCAAGACCGCCACCTGCCCCGTGCTCACTGTCAAGCCGCACGCGGCAGCCTAGGGTCACGTCCGTTAAAGAAATTAAGTATTCGAGCATATTGCCCTCGAGATCCGTCCACACGGACTTCGAGGGCACGACCCGAGCAACCACTATACTGCCTATCGCAATACGGAGCCGTCGTTCATGCAGCCAAACGACCGTGTCCGCGAGGCGGTGCGGGGATTCACCCCGTACGCTCCCGGACTATCCATGGAAGAGATCAGGGAGCGCTACGGGCTGACCCGCGTGATCAAGCTCGCCAGCAATGAAAACCCCCTTGGGGCCTCGCCGCTCGTCAAGCGCGTGCTGGCCAGAAAGGGCGACATGGTCTTCCGCTACCCCAGGGCCGGCAATCCGGCCCTGGTAGCGGCCCTGGCCGCCCATCACAAGGTGCCCCGCGAATGCGTGGTGGCCGGCAACGGCTCGGACGAGATCATCGACCTGCTCGTGCGCGTCACCTGTGAGCCGGGCAAAAGCAACGTTGTGGCCTTTTCGCCCTGCTTTTCCATCTACGTGCAGCAGACCAGGCTTTGCGGCGTGACCTTGCGCCAGGCGCCGCTCGGACCCGATTTCCGCTTCGACCTGCCGGGACTTCGCGCGGCCTGCGACGACGACACCGCGCTGGTCTTCCTGACCAATCCCGACAACCCCTCGGGCCATGCCGTGCCGGCCGAGGAGGTGCTCGCCTTTGCCCGGTCCCTGCCGCCGAGGACGCTGCTCGTGGTCGACGAGGCCTATGCCGAATTCGCCGAGCCGGCGGCCGAATATTCCGTGCTGCCCCGGTTTGGCCAATGCGACAACGTGGTCGTGCTGCACACCTTTTCCAAGCTCTTCGGTCTGGCCGGGCTGCGGCTCGGCATCGGCGTCATGCCGGACTGGCTGGCCGATTACCTGCTGCGGGTGAGGCTCCCTTTCAGTGTCAACCTGCTGGCCGAAGCCGCCGGCATGGCCGCCCTCGAGGACACCGCCTTTTTGCAGGCCAGCCTCGATACCGTGGTCCGGGGCCGCAAGCTGCTGACCGAAAAGCTGACGCAGCTCGGCTGCCGTGTCTATCCGTCCCAGGCCAACTTCCTGATGTTAAAGCCCCCGGTCCCCGCCCTGGAGCTGTTCGAGGCGCTTTTGCAGCGCGGCATCATCGTGCGGGCGCTCAAGAGCTACGACCTGCCCGAGCTGTTGCGCGTGAGCATCGGCAACGACGAGGAAAACGCCATGTTTCTGGCCGCAATGCAGGACGCCATCGAACATGGCTTCTAATTCCCGCCGCATCGTGACCATCGACGGCCCGGCCGGGGCGGGCAAGACCACCGTTTCCCGCCGGGCGGCCGGGGCCCTCGGCGTGGCCTACCTGGATACCGGGGCCATGTTCCGGGGACTCGCCCTCGCCCTGGGGGAAGGCGGGCATGCGCTGCCCGAGGCGACCATCGACGCGCGGCTGGCCGCCATGGCCTTCGCCCTGGCCGGCTCCGGCGCGGACACCGTGCTGCTGGTCGACGGCGCGCCCCTGCCCGATGCCGCCCGTACCGAGCAGGTCGGCGGCTGGGCCTCGAACCTGGCCGTCCTGCCCGTGGTCCGGCGGCGGCTGCGGCTGGCCCAGCAGGCCCTCGGCGCGGCCACGGACTTGCTTGCCGAAGGCCGCGACATGGGCACGGTGGTCTTTCCCCGGGCGCCCCACAAGTTTTTCCTTACCGCCAGCCCCGAGGTCCGGGCGGGACGCCGCATGCTCCAGCTTGCCGCCCTGGGCAAGCCGGCCGACTACGAGGCCATTTTGGCCGCCATCCGCCGCCGCGACGCCCAGGACCAGGGCCGGGCCGAAGCGCCGCTCGTGGCCGCCCCGGACGCCCTGGTCATCGACACCTCGGATCTGACCGAGGACGCGGTGGTGGCCCGCATCGTGGCCGCGGCCGCCGTCTGACGCCAACCCCTGCCCCGGAGCGCCCATGACCGCATTTCGCCTGGACATCCGCCGGGCCGCATCCCTGACCCAGGCGGCCCGGGCCCTGGCCGACGTCCTGCCCGCCTATGCCCACGTTTTCCCCGCCGATCGGGCCGCGCCCATCCTGGTCAAGCCCAATCTCAACGCCAACATGAACGCGCTGACCGGCAACACCACCGATTTGCGCCTGCTCTGCGCCCTGCTCGGGCATCTGCGCGACGCCGGCTACAGCGACGTCACGGTCGGCGAAGGGACCAATTCCGGCTTTTACCGCAACAGGATCGGCGTGATCGGGCGCCTTCGGGTGGACAAGGCGGCGGCGCGCTTCGGCTGCCCGGTGCTTGACCTCAATGACGCCCCGGGCAGGCCCGTGGCCTTTGAAAACGGGGTCACGGCCATGGTCGCCGCGCCGGTGCTCGATGCGGCGCTGGTCGTAAACCTGCCCAAGCTCAAGACCCATTTCGAGGCCGGCATGTCCGTGTGCCTCAAAAACCTCATGGGCTGCCTGGTCGGCCAGGAAAACAAGAAAAAGACCCACCAGAGCCTGGCCGCCAACATCGTCAACCTGAACCTCGCCGTACGCCCGGGCCTCCATATCGTGGACGCCCTCGTCGCCATGGAGGGGCTCGGCCCCACGCGCGGCACGCCGCTGCGCCTGGACACGCTGATTTTCGGGGAAAATCCCTACCTGATCGACCTGGCCTGCGCCCACATGGCCGGCTTCCCGGCCGGGAAGGTGCGGCCCCTGGCCGAAGCCCGCCGGCGCGGCCTGGTCACGCCGGCCATGGACGCCTTTTGCGACGGACGCTCCCTGCCGCTTCTGGCCGGGCGGCCGTTCGCCCCGCCGGTGGCCGGCCGGATCGCGAGCTTCATCCACAGCCCGGCCCGGCAGAAGTATTTCCTGGCCGTGCGCAACACGGCCCTGTTCCGCTACCTGGCCGGCACGGACTGGTTCGGGGCGCTGCTTTTCAAGACGGGACTACGGCAGGACGTTTTTTGCCGCGAGGAGATGCGCTGCGACGGGCTCACCCTCGACCGGGCGGCCTGCGACGACTGCGGGGTGTGCCGGGATTTCTGCCCGTCCGGCCTCGATCCGGTGGAGGTTGCCGCACAAGGCGGACATCCGGACTGCCTGGGCTGCCTGTACTGCTTTCTCACCTGCCCGCGAAAGGCCTTGGTCTTTCATGGCGAACAAGGCTTTCTGGCCGAACAGCTGCGCCAATACGACGCCCTGGTCCGGGCCCTCGGCCGCCGCCCCGGACGCTGACCGCCTTTCCCCACCGGAGCGCCCCCGCAACCACGGGGGATTGCCCGACCTTGCGGGGACACGGGCGAGGCGTCCCGATCAGGAATGGATCGCCCGGCCCCGCAGAAAGGCCACCACCGGCCCCTCCCAGATCCTCTCGGCCTCGACGACCTCGAACCCCTTGGCCGCCAGCAGCGCGCCAAGCTGGGTGAACGTGAAGCTGTGCCACATCGCCCGGCCGTCGAACCGGACCGCCCAATCCAACAAGGCATTATGCTCCGAGCGCGTGGCCTCGCCATAACAATAGGTGATGAGCAGGAGCTCCCCGCCGGGCCGCAGCACGCGGTGCATCTCGCTTATGGCCATCTCCGGCTGGTCCATCGTCTGCAGGGCATTGACGCTCATCACGGTGTCGAAGCTGTGGTTTTCGAAGGGCAAGGCACAGGCGTCAGCCTCTTGGAAATACACATTCGCTGGCTCGCAGGCCGACTTCTCTTCCGCGACCCGTATCATCTCCGGTGTCACATCCACGCCCCAGACCTCATGACACCGCCGCGAGAGACGGATGCTCAGGCTTCCCGGCCCGCAACCGACATCGAGAAGCCGGATATTCGGGTCCACATGTTTCGCCAGGATGTTCCAATTGACTTCGTACTGATCCTTAAAGTCATTGGCGATCCAGGCGTCATACCCTTCGGCCGTCGCGGTCCAAAAGTTCCGGTCCTTGTCATCCAGGTCATCATCATAGGGAGCATGGGTTTCGTAGGTCATAGGCCTTTTTCAGGAGTCGCCGTTGCGGCGGTCTTTCCGGTTGCCGGCCGCAGCGCGGCGGTCGCTTGCAACCGGTCGGGCAGGGTTCGAAAACAAACGGATAAAAAAGCCCCCCCTGGCGCTTGGCCAACGGGATCGCTTCCTGACAGGCGGGACACGGAAGGCACCCTTTTCAAAGGAGGGATCGGGCCTGCGAAGCGGCAAGCGCACGCGCTTCCCATAAGCGGCGGTTCCATACGCAAAAGCAAGGTCCATGCGGCAGCCCGAACGTGTCCCGAAGCCAACGACCGAGTTCCCCCGCCAAAAAATAGCAGGGGCATAACCACCGGCTCTGTCGGCAAGTTGTCGGATCGTGGGGAAGTACGCCCGCAGGAGCGCTGAGGTCAAGTCATTATGCCGACTTTGACAATACAGGCGTCGGCAAGGACGGACAGTGGGTTGGCCTAGGGTCAGGCTTAAATGGATTCCGGTTTTCGAGAGAAACCACCCTATTTCCACATGATCCTATAGCTGAAATCGCCAACGCAATAAAAGAGTCAAAAGTCATAGACGAAGACGTGCTGGAAAATGTCATCAAACAAATTACATCCCGGAATGTTTTGAAACTGCCAATGATGCAAAAAAAATACTTAAACAGTCCTGGCTATGCTGTTGAAGCAAAAAATATTACTTTTTCTCCGGATATAAAAAAAAATTATTGGTGAATGGTTAGCCACGCCTCCCCTCCTTTCTCAAAGACTAAAGTGGAGATTAACCTCTCAACCTTATGAGAAGGATAAAGACCCACGCCAACCAATTTTCCTGGACGACGTGGGCCTTTTCATGGAACCATCTGAAATTCTAGCTACTTCTTCTCGAGCACAATCTTCCCCTCTTCCAAGCAGGACACCTTGAACTCGTCGCCCTGGCTGAAGCCGTAGTTGGCCAGGAGCGTCGGGGATAACCGCAAACCATTCTTCGAGAGCTTCACACTTCCAGACGCCACACGAGCATCCATGCCTGCTATCTTATAGAACTTCTCATCCAGCGTCATCAGCTTCGTGAGATGGTTTTTCAGGGTTGTTTTGGGAATATCGAAGGCATCCATAATCTGCTGCGCAGTCTTTCCTTCGGTGATCATGGTGCGAAGTTTCATCGCGTCAAATTTCGATGCGATAGGCATGGGGAAGTCTCCTTGTGTTTGTTTTTCGAATTTTCTTGAGGAAGATAACTTAAATTTCCTAGCTGTCAACTTCTTACACAAGGGGCTTCGTTAAAATGAGTTTACTTTTTTGCAAATTGATCTAAAAAACAATTGGCTTTTTTCGATTCAACTTGTCGTCAAGCGCCGCTGACAAAGGTCATCAGACGCTTTTTAAAAACTGAACTGATCGCGGACAGTTGGAACGTCTGCTAAGCTATAGTCCTCAAGCGAGGAGGACGGTTTTCGATGTCCACGCGACGGAAGTTTTCAGCGGAGTTCAAGGCCAAAGCCTGTCCAACGAATTGACGACCTCAGACCGGGCCGGCAACCGGAGCTTCGATGCACTTGCGGGCCAGGTCAGCCAGGATTTCCCGGGCCATCACCTCGGTCTGGGGCTTGGGAAACTGGCCGTCGGCCTTCACGGACTGGCCCTTGTGCAGGGTTTCCTCGGTGATAAGCGAGGAAAACAGGTACACCGGCAGGCGGGCCAGTTCCGGGTTGTCCTTGATGGAGCGGCACAGGGTATAGCCATCCATGACCGGCATCTCCACGTCGGTAACCACCACATTGACCAGATCCGTCACGGCGCAGCCCTTTTCCTTGGCCTCGGTCAGCTTGTCCTGGAGCATGGCCAGGGCTTCCTGGCCGCTGTCGGCCGACTCCACGGTGAACGATTCGTCCTGCTCCAGGGCGCGCTTGACCATGCGCCGCACGATGGCCTGATCGTCCACGTGCAGCACGTGGATGCTGTGGTCGGCCTTGATGGCGTTGGCGACACCGAAAAAATCCTTGCCGGAATCCGGGTTCAATTCGATGACGACCTTTTCCAGATCGAGGATGAAGACGATATGCCCTTCCAGGTTCACCAGCCCGGTAAAGGCATTGTGGGAGTATTCATTGATGTATTTGTCCGGCTTTTCCACATCGGCCCAGCTCAGGCGGTAGATGCGGGTGATGCCGGAGACCAGGAAGGCGGTCATCACCTGATTGAATTCGGTGATGATCAACTTTTGCGTGTCGCTTTCGATTTGCGGTTGTTCCAGATAGCGGGCCAGGGCCACCACCGGCACCACCTTGTCCCGGTCCTTGAAGTGAAACGCGCCGTACACCGAGGCGTGGGTGGCGAGCGGCGGGCGCATGACCTGCTCGGGAAGCCTGGTGATCTTGAGCACCTTGGCCACGTTGATGCCGTAATAGGCTCTGTAGACGGATTCTCCGGCATGGATGTCGAGATAAAAACACATGATTTCGACTTCGTTCGTGCCCACTTCGGTAAGCGCCAAGTGCTGCTCGCTGCTCATTGACCATCCTTCGCAAGGTGAAAGGAAACACTGTTATGATGCCGGGTCCGCCTGACGAACCGGATAGGCGTGAACGCATGGGAACGTGCCGTGGGTGAAGCTGCGGGGAAGGACGCATCCTCTACGGCCGCTTTGACGATCACATCAAGGAAAGTCGTGTGTCAAGGCCTTGCGGGATGTCGTCTCAACAGCCGACGAATTGCTCGACCACCTGCCGCAACTGCTCCACATGGGCGGGGTATTCCAGCAAGACGTCCACTTCGCCCGAATCGAGCAGAAAGGAGCTTTCGCCAAAGCTCTTGGTCACGACGATCAGGGGGGTTCTTTTTTCCGACGCGGCGGCAGCGCTTTCCCTGACGCGCTCGACCGCGGCCTTGGCATCGGCTTCGAAGGAAACATCCAGCACGATCGCGTCGAAGGGCTCTCTTTTGAAAATCGCTACAGCCTCATCGACGGAATGCACGACATCGACCTCATAGGCCTGGCCCTTTATCGTGTCCGCCAGAATGTTTCCCTGCGCAACGTTTTTGGCGACAAGCAGTGTTTTTGACATTTTTCACTCCTTTAACCTGCTGAAATTTTTAAAATTATCAAACGATTTCTTCGGCAACCCATTTCCAGGGTTATGCCATTCTTACGATGCTTTTCCCGGCACGGCAAGCAGGGCGGCCTTTTTCCCGTTTCCCCGCCTTTCCCGAACCCCTCCCCCACTCCCTTGCGCCACGGCCCGGAGCGGGCCATAATGGCGTATGAACTTTACATTCCAAACGCCGGGCAAGGTCATCTTCGGCCGCGACACGGCCGGACAACTCCCCACGCTCGTCGCGGCAAGCGGCCACACCCCGCTCGTCGTCACGGGCGCGACCCCGGCCCGGCACCAGGCACTGCTCACGGCCCTGCGTCAGGCCGACCTGGCCGTGACCGTTTTTCCCGTGGCCGGGGAACCCGCCGTGGAAACGGCCGTGGCCGGCGCGCGTCTGGCCCGCGAGGCCGGCTGCGACGTGGTGGTCGGCATCGGCGGCGGCGGCGCCCTCGACACGGCCAAGGCCGTGGCCGCGCTGGCGACCAACACGGCCGACGTTTTCACCTATCTGGAAGTCGTCGGCCAGGGCCGGCCCCTGACCGCGCGCCCGTTGCCGTGTATCGCCGTGCCGACCACGGCCGGCACCGGAGCTGAGGCCACGGCCAACGCTGTGCTCACCGTCCCCGAGGCTCGGGTGAAGGTCAGCCTGCGTTCGGCCATGATGCTCCCGGACGTCGCCCTGGTGGACCCGCTTCTTTCGGCGACCATGCCGCCGGCCGTCACGGCGGCCACGGGCCTCGACGCCCTGACCCAGCTCCTGGAGTCCTTCGTCTCGGGCAAGGCCAACCCCATGACCGACGCCCTGTGCCGGGAGGGGCTGCCCCGGGCCGCCCGGGGACTCGCCGCGGCCTATGCGGACGGAAACGACCTTCAGGCGCGAGAGGATATGGCCCTGGCGAGTCTTTTGGGCGGCATGGCCCTGGCCAATGCCAAGCTCGGGGCCGTGCACGGGTTCGCCGCGCCCATCGGCGGCCTTTTCGGCGCGCCGCACGGTTTCGTCTGCGCAAGCCTCCTGCCCTTCGTCACGGCGGCCAACATCAAGGCCCTTCGCGACCGCGCCCCGGAGGCTCCCGCCCTGGCCGCCTACGCCACGGCCGCCCGCCTGCTCACCGGTTCGCCGGAAGCCACGCCGGAAGACGCCGCCGACTGGCTGGCCGCAACCTGCCGCGCCCTCCAGGCCCCCTCCCTGGGAAACCTCGGCGTGACGGCGGCCGACATCCCGCTCGTCGTCGAAAAAGCCGCCAAGGCCAGCAGCATGCGGGGCAACCCCGTGGAACTGTCGTCCGACGAACTGGCGGCCATCCTCACCGCCGCCATCGGTTAGCCCCAGCACAGCAACCACCAAAGGCCGCTTCCCCACGCCTTTCATACGAAATGTCCTCGAAATGGCCTGACCGGACAAGGTCCCCGTTATAAGATTCAGGAAGGGGAGAGCGCGAGAGGGGCTACTGCCCTTTTTAAAGGGTTTCCCCTCTCGCATCTCCTCCTCCCCTCTTCCCCATAAAATAAGGCGGCATGGCCGAAGCCATGCCGCCGCGCGCATGTTTTCCCTACGGTCCGGTTCGTCTTCGGGCAAACCGCAGGGACCGGGCAATATGTTCCCTTCGCGTCGCAGCCTCGAAAGGCTGGACAGGGATTTCGAGGGCAATACGGCGGAATGCCGCTCTCCTAGGATTCGATCCAGTTCCGGCAGCGTTCCACGGCCCGCTGCCAGCCGTAGATCAGCTTTTCCCGCTCTTCCGGGGACTTGTTCGGCTCGAAGCGGCGGTCGAGCTGCCACATGGCGGCGATCTCCTCCTCGCTTTGCCAGAAGCCGACGGCCAGGCCGGCCAGATAGGCCGCGCCGAGGGCCGTGGTCTCGGTCACCCTGGGCCGCTCGACAGGCACGCCCAGCACGTTCGCCTGGCACTGCATGAGCAGGTTGTTGCGGGTGGCCCCACCGTCGGCGCGCAGGGTCTCCAGCTTGATGCCGGCGTCCTTTTGCATGGAAGCCATGATGTCGTGGGTCTGCAGGGCGATGGATTCGATGGCCGCCCGGGCGATATGGGCCTTGGTCGTGCCGCGGGTGATGCCGACCATGGTGCCGCGGGCGTACTGGTCCCAATGGGGCGCGCCCAGGCCGACAAAGGCCGGCACCAGGAAGACGCCGCCGTTGTCCGGCACGGACAGGGCGAGCTGTTCCACCTCGGGGGCGCTTTTGATGATGCCAAGGCCGTCGCGCAGCCACTGCACCACCGCGCCGGCGATGAACACGCTGCCTTCCAGGGCGTAGTACCGCCCCGACGGCGTGCCCCAGGCCACGGTGGTCAGGAGGTTGTTGGTGCTGGGGCGGGGAGTGGTGCCGGTGTTCATGAGCATAAAGCAGCCGGTGCCGTAGGTGTTTTTGGCCATGCCTTCGTGCAGGCAGGCGTTGCCGTAGGTGGCGGCCTGCTGGTCGCCGGCGATGCCGGCAATCGGCAGGGCCCGACCCAGGAACTCGGGATGCACCTCGCCCACCACTTCCGAGGACTGGCTCACGCGGGGCAGCATGGAACGGGGCACGTCCATGATCGCGAGCAGCTCGTCGTCCCACTGGCCGGTGTGGATGTTGTAGAGCAGGGTCCGGCTGGCGTTGGACGTGTCGGTGACGTGGACCGCGCCCTTGGTCAGGTTCCAGATGAGCCAGGAATCGACGGTGCCGAAGAGCAGTTCGCCCTTTTCGGCCTTGGCCCGGGCTCCGGGGACATTGTCGAGCATCCAGCGGATCTTGGTGCCAGCGAAGTAGGCGTCGATGACCAGACCGGTTTTGGCGCGGATGGTGTCTTCCAGACCGCGTTTTTTGAGCTCGTCGCAAAACCCGGCCGTGCGGCGATCCTGCCAGACGATGGCGTTGTGGATGGGGGAGCCGGTGGCCTTTTCCCAAACCACGGTGGTCTCGCGCTGGTTGGTGATGCCGATGGCGGCAACATCCGAGGCGTCGGCCTCGGCCTGGCTCAGGCATTCCCCCATGACGAAGGACTGGGTGTCGAAGATTTCGTTGGCGTTGTGCTCCACCCAACCCGGCTGGGGATAAATCTGGGTGAACTCCTTTTGCGCGATCTGCTTGATGTCGCCTTCACGCGTAAAAAGGATGGCTCGGGAACTGGTCGTGCCCTGGTCAAGGGCCAGAATGTACTTGCTCATGACTTACACTCCTCACATTCCTGCGCGCCGTCTTCGCAAAAATCGGCATTGGGGTCCTTGTTGAGCGCTCCGGTGGTCCTGTCATAGAGGAGCGCACCAAGCGAGCCGCCGACGAAGGGTCCGAGGATGGGCACGAGCACGATGCTCATATCCATCAGGTTCGGTTGGGTGAACCCGGCCAGCAGGGCGAAAAAGCGGGGGCCGAAGTCGCGGGCCGGGTTGATGGCGTATCCGTTCATGGCGCCAAGGCTCATGCCGATGGCCATGACCAGCATGGCCACGGCCACGGGGCCGATCCAGGGCACCTTGTTCTTGGCCCCGAAGTCGCCGATGGAGAGAATGCCGAACATGAGCACGGCGGTGCCGATGACCTGGTCGATAAAGCCCGGCCAGAACCCGGGCACGGCCGGGAAGGTGCAGAAGATGCCGGCCGTTTTGACCAGCGTCGGGTCGGCCATGAGCCATTTGGCCTTGAAATCAAGGAACACGATGGCCGCGCCGAGAAAGCCGCCGGCGGTCTGGGCCAGGGTGTAGGGCAGCACCTTGCCCCAGGGGAAACGGCCGGTGACGGCCAGGGACAGGGTCACGGCGGGGTTGATGTGCGCGCCGGAGCGCAGGCTGGCCAGCACGCCGAAAAAGACGCCCAGCCCCCAACCGAAGGTGATCGTGTCCCATGATATGTTCAACGCCTCGCCGAAAAAGACCTTCATGGCCACGCATCCGGCTCCGAATATGATGAGGATCATGGTCCCCAGAAATTCGGAGAACATCTCCTTGCCCAGTGACGACTCGTTCATGGAACACCCCTCTTACAGCGCTTCGACCGTTGGCCCGTCCCCTTCCGGGCGGGAACAGGGCTGTTTGCCCAGGCCTTCCTCCGCCAATGTGTCCGCCGGTCCGGCATGCGACGCTTCCTGCCCGGAAAACCAGGTCGCAAGCAGCCGGCGGGCGCTCTCCACTTCACGAATGCGACGGTCCTCGTCCCAGCCGAGTTCCCGTCCCATGATCGTCGCCACGACCGGGGCCGCTTCCTCGGCATGGCGCATGTCCACAAGTCCAAGCGGCAGACGCCGCAGCAGCACGTCGCCAAGGCGCACCGCCATTTCCCGGCGCACGGCAAAGGCCACTTCCGCGCCGATATAGGGATGATCCGGATGAATGGGCGTTAACAGGTCGAGTTCCCGGCCAAGGGCCAGCACCGCGCCGGCCTCGTCGCCGTAGAGGGAATAAAGCGAGCGGGCCAGTTCCGGGGCGATGTTTTCCCGGGTGGCCAGATCCCGCCAGGCACCGGGATAGAACGCCCGGGAACCGATCAGGCGCAGCTCGCGGGTGACGCAGGGGCGATCCCCGCAAAGGCCGAAGGCGGCGCAGGCCGCGTCCACGGCGTCCTCGGCCATGGCGCGGTAGCTCGTCCACTTGCCGCCGGCCATGGTCAAAAGCCCGGACGGGCTCTTGGTCAGGACGTGGGTGCGGGCCAGTTCCTGGGTGCTCCCCTTCTTGGGGTCGAAGACCAGCGGCCGCAGGCCGTTCCACACGGCCAGGACGTCCCGGCCGGTCACGGGCTTGCGCAGATAGGCGCTGGCATAGCGCAACAGGTAGTCCACGTCCTTGCAATCCGGGGCCGGATCGACGGCGATGTCCGCCGGCTCGTCGGTGGTGCCGAAAAGGACGTGCCCCTGCCAGGGGATCATGAAGAGCACGCGGCCGTCCTCGGTGCTTGGAATCATGAGCGACAGGTCGTCGGGGACGGTGCCGGCCTCAAGCAGGATATGGATGCCGGAGCTGACCTTGAGCATGCCCGGCGCTTCGGGGTCGTCCATGCGCCGGATGGCGTCGGCAAAGGGCCCGGTGGCGTTGACCACGCCCTTGGCGGCCACGGTCCAGGTCCGGCCGCTTTGCCTGTCGCGCAGGTGCGCGCCCCGGACGCGTCCGTTTTCCTTGACGAGCCCGGTCACTTCCACGTGGTTGGCGCACACGGCGCCGTAGGCCGCGGCGGTCCGGGCCAGGGTCACGGCCATGCGCGCGTCGTTGAACTGGCCGTCGGCATAGATGACCGCGGCCTTGTAGTCGTCGAGGTTGAGCTGGGGAAAGAGCTTTTTCGCCTTGGCCCGGGTGACGATGCGGCTGTGTCCCAGGGAGAGGTGGCCGGCCAGGAGATCGTAGAGCACCAGCCCGGCGAAGATGTAGGCGGCCTGGAACCAGGTTTTGACCGGGGTCATGAGGCGGATGGAATGGGCCAGATGGGGAGCGTTTTGCAGCAGCCAGCCGCGCTCGCGCAGCCCCTCGCGCACGAGGTTGAACTGCTCCCTGTCGCCCTTGAGGATGGCCTTTTCCAAATAGCGCACGCCGCCGTGCACCAGCTTGGTGCTTTTGCTGCTGGTGCCCTGGGCGAAGTCGTCGCGTTCCACCAGGGCGACGCGAAGGCCCCGGGTGGCCGCGTCCAGGGCGATGCCGCAGCCGGTGGCCCCGCCGCCGATCACGAGAAGGTCGAAAGTTTCCCCGTCCTGCAGACGGGCGAGCTGTTCCTGTCTGTCCATGGCTCCGCCTTGGCGTTAAGGGTTGAGCAGACTGCGGGCCGTGCTCGCGTCCGTGACAAAGGCATGCACATAGCCGCGGCGCAACACGGCTTGCAGAATGGGCACCTTGGCCATGCCGCCGGAGACGAGAATGATATGGGGGACCTTGCACAGCCCCGCGAAATCCGGGGACATGCTGCACCGGTTGATGCCGTGGTCCAGCACATTGCCGTCGGCGTCGAGAAAGCGGCCGAAAAACTCCCCCACCGCGCCGGCCCGGGCCAGATCGCGGCGCTGGTCCAGGCTTATGGCCCCCAGCGCGATGTTGGTGGCCTGGGCGGTCATGTCGCCAACGGCGGTGAGGATCATGTCCACGTCCAGGGCCTCCTTGTAGAAGGTCTGGAAAAAGGGCTGGGCGGCGATGGTCTGGCGCACGTCCGGGGTGGAAACGAACATGGGCGCGGGCAGGTGGTTGCAGACCTCGGCCGAAAGCTTCCTGGCGAACATGGCCGTGGAATCGAAGGGATTGACCGGGCTTCTGGGCACGCCGCCGTAGAGGGAGGTGACGGAAAGGCCGCGCACGGAGCGGATGACCAGACCGTTTATGGCCGCGCGCATGGTGTTGCCCCAGCCGACGCCGAGGCGCTGGCCGTCCGTCAGTTCGCGGGAGGCGTATTCGCCGGCCGGGCGGCCGATGGTTTCGTAGTAATGCTGTCCGGCGCGCTCGGGGGTCGGCACGACGATGGCCCGGGTCAGGCCGAATTCGCGGACGAGTTCGGCTTCCAGGGCGACGCAGTCGCGAAAGGCGGTGTTGATGACGACCCGGATGAGCCCGGCCTCGCGTCCGGCCTGGAGCAGGCGGTTGACCTTGAGGCGGGTGAGCCCGAGGCGTTCGCCGATGTCCCCCTGGGTAAGCTCCTCGTGGAAATAGAGCCAGGCGACGCGTGAGATGAGTTGGTTTTCCTCTTCGTCGAACCCGGTCATGGGGGCCTCCGGCCTGTTGGCGTTGGGGACGCTTGGCGCTGTGATCTTTGTGTCGGCTTGAATACAATTGTAAAACAGATGTGTCAACAGTCCGGCGCAAATTCGTGACCAACCTTCCCGCGCCACCCGGGGCGCAAAGGGCCATTTTCACAAAAACGCCCATCCATTCAGCACGAATAGAGAATAATTTCAGGTAGTTTCAAATCATCCCACGACAAAGGTTCCACCAGGGACAGGTCTGCATAATTAAATCATTTGTTTTCTACAGAAACAATTGGTTTCGGTCGCTGTCCCACTGCCCCCCCCGCCGATTCCCCGGGCAAAACTCCAGCTCCGACAAAACCCCACCCCCGGCCAAAGCCATGGGCCGGCTTTGCCGCCGTCATCAAAATAATCAATCGATCGATTGACAACTTTACCGGGGAAGCGCACTGTCGCCGCACCTCGTAACGGCCGCAGGACCAAGGAACACCCCATGCCCCAACCTCCCGCAAAGACAGATAAACGCCTGACCAAAGGCCGGCTGACCAGGGAGAGGCTCCTGGCCGAGGCGCTGCGGCTTTTCGCGGAAAGCGGCTATGCCGGGGTGGGCATCCGGGAAGTGGCGGCGGCGGCGGAAACCAACATCGCCTCCATCGCCTTTCACTTTTCCAGCAAGGAAGGGCTCTACCGGGCGGTCATCGAGCAGGTGGCCGGCGAACTGGCCCGCCTGCACCAGGCCGCCATCAGCACGGCCACAAGGCAAAGCGCGGCCGCCGGCGAGGATGCCGGGAAACGGGCCCAGCGCATCGTCACCGACCTCATCACCCGGCTTTTGACGTCCAACCGCTCACGCTGGATGACGCTTTTGCTGCAGCGCGAATTCATTACCCCGACGCCCTTTTTCAACGTCATCTACGAAAGCACCATCGAGCCGACGCTCACGGCCCTTGCGGCGCTGGTGCACGAAATGAACGGGCAGCCACAATCGTCCATGGGAAACAAGGTGCTGGCCTTTTCGCTTTTCATCATGACCAGCGCCTTTCAGCGCAACCGGAACACCTTTTTGCGCTTCATCGAAAAGGAGGCCTATTCGCCGGAGGATATCGAGACCATCAGTCGTGTCGTGGCCCTGTTCGTGAAAAACGGCCTGCTCCAACCCCAAGAAACAAACGAAGCCTTGTCGCCATGTCCCAGCAAACAAAACTTCTGACCATCGATTTCATCTGCATCTGTCTGCTCATCTTCCTGGCCTACTGCAACATCACGGTCTTTTACAATCTTTACCTCTATCTCCAGGAAATACACATTCCGGCCAACTGGCGCGGCTTTCTCATCGGCTGCTCCTCGCTGTCCACCATCGCTTTTTTCCTGTTCGCCAGCCCCTATCTGACCGTCAGAAACGCCATCCCCTGCGCCCTGGCCGGCGCGCTTATCCTCATCGGCTGCGGCATAAGCTACCTGTACGCCCAAAGCGTCGCCAGCCTGCTGGTGGTGCGTCTGGCCAACGGGGCGGCGGTGTACCTGCTTTCCGCCGCCTGCATGACGCTCATGGTCTCGCGCATCGCGCCCGAACACAGCGGGCAGGCCTTCAGCCTCTATTCCATCGCCCTGCTCCTGCCCTATTCCCTTGTCCCGTCCGTTTGCGACGTCATCACCCCCCACCTGCCGTCGGTGGCCTACACCTACCGCGACATGTCCCTGCTGCTCGTGCCCGGGCTGGTCATGATCGCCGTCATCAGCCGGCGGCAGCGCCGGGCAGCGCACGACGACGCGCCCCAGTCGGCCATGTCGCTCGGCGAGATGTACCGCAACGCGCTTACCCCCCGCATCGGGTTGGTGCTTTTGCTCAACGGCATCTACATCATCACCTTCGCCTCGCTTTTCTTCATGGCCCAGGGGCTGTTCCGCTCCCGGGGATTCGACTCCGTGGGCTCGTATTTCACCATCCAGATGTTTTGCATGATCATCATCCGCCTGCTCGGCAACCGGCTTTTCGACAAAGTGCACAAGGTCCGGCTCATCATCTTCAGTTTCCTCCTCTCGTCGGCCAGTTTCACCTTGATGGCCGTGTCCTATAGCCTGGTCGGGCTGTACGCCTCGTCGCTGCTCATGGGCATCGGCATGGGGGTCAGCTCGCCGGCGCTTTACGGGCTCATGTTCACCATCTCGTCGCCGCGCTTCAAGGCGGTCAATTCCAACCTGATGATGCTGTCCCTGCAGATCGGCAACTTCGTGGGTCCGGTCTACGGAGCCTGGGTCATGCAGCGCGTCGGCTACACGGATTTGTTTTTGTGCAACGCCGGGTGCTGTCTTGTCGGCATCGGGCTGTGTTTTCTGCTGACCAGCCGCAAGGTGGATGCCAGCCACCGCATCGCCAAAGCCTAGGGGCATCGGTTCGGTAAGGACCGACCGTGGCTTCTCGTCGGGTTAATCCTTTGGTTGGCCGGCGGGACGGGTGGCGTCCGCGCGCGGCGCATATTTGAAGAATACGCCTTCGCGGACGCCACCCGTCCCCCCGGCCCAGGCCAAGCTGCCCATATTTGAAGGCTCATTGACCTACCGCTTGGATTCTCCCAGACAGCATCACCTTCCAATTTTCCCCCTTATCCCCTTGCTCCGCTTCTCCAACGGCCAAGCAGTCCCCCCACCCCCTTTGAAAGTTTTTGAAGGGGTCCAGGGGAAACTTTTTTCAAAAAGTTTCCCCTGGCCGCCGGAGGCATCCCTCCCCCCTTTTCCTTTTGACAGGGACCTGGGAGAGGTCTAAAAAACAAGTGGTTACGTCTGTAACGAAAAGAAAAACCAATAACGCGTATCGCGCTTCCTTGCGTAAAGCTGGTGATGCCCATTCCCGCACCCTCGCCACGCAGCCTGCACGGATTTCGCGACGATTGCCCTACCGCCTGATCCGCATCGCCGCCACAGGCCGGTTCGCAACAAGCAATTCCGGCCTTTCTTGCCCGCTGCCACACGGGTAACCCAGAACATCTAGAGAAACGCTTATTTTTCACGCGGCAAGGGTTTGTTTAGAGCGGTGACACATTTTTTATTTTTTTATCCATGCAGTCCAGACAACACGCCCGCCCGGGGCGCAACCGAAAGCCGCGAAGCATGCCTTGCAGCCTGGCGCTTCATGGGACATCCGTATGTCGATATGCTCCGAAAAAAACGCCGACATCGCCCAGTGTGACGGGAATCTTTTCATCATCAGCGTCCTTTGGGCCAAGGGACGGGTGGTGGAGGCCTGGAGCACGGGGAAGATGATCCAGAATATGAATTACCTGCTGGGGGCAACGCTGTCCGGGGAGGAATCCTTCTTTGCCCAGCGCCCCCACTGCCTGTGCAATGCCGGCCATGCCCTGGCCGCCACCCGGGCCCTGGAACAGCTCATCGGCATACGCCTGCCCGAATCCGCCCGCCTGGTTCGCAACATCGCCCACGCCTTGCAG
The DNA here is from genome assembly GCF_047785625.1 of Solidesulfovibrio sp. C21. Taxonomy (NCBI): domain Bacteria; kingdom Pseudomonadati; phylum Thermodesulfobacteriota; class Desulfovibrionia; order Desulfovibrionales; family Desulfovibrionaceae; genus Solidesulfovibrio; species Solidesulfovibrio sp. C21. The sequence goes on along the minus strand of NZ_JBLODY010000037.1, from coordinate 9,283 downwards.
TTTCTCCTCGACCACCTCACCTTTTTCTACCTGTTCTATGCCAGCGACTGGCTGAGCCTGGCCGCTGCCTTGCGGGCAACACCCGAAAAAACCGCCGCATTCGCCCGCGAAAGCAACCCTTGTCTCAGGGCCGAGGCCCGGTTTTTCGACGAGGCGCAAAAGCGTCTCGCCGCCCTGGCCTCGGCGGAGAAAGGCGCGCCTTTTTCCGTAGCGGGCGGCGACCACCCGGCCTATGCCGCCTCCCCCGAGGCCTGCCTGTTCGTTTTGAGCCATGTCCAGCCCGCCATGGAAATCCGGACGAAATTGGGCCGGGCCCAGGCGATCTTGCAAGGCACCCTGGCGGCCAACGCCACCTGGCATGTCGGGGGACTCCCCCAAAGCGCCAGCCTGACCGGCGGCGGCAATCCCGACCTGTCCCCGGCGGCGCGGGCCGAGTGCGCGACGCTTTTGGGCGAGTGCCGGCAATTTATCGAGGGCACTCTCCTGCCCGACGTGCTGCTCGTCGGCGGCATCTATAAGGACTGGGCCGCCGTGGGCCGCTCCGACGCCTTTCTGTCCTGGGGGGAGTTCCCCGGCCCGGAGGGGGGCGACGCCCTTTTCCCGGGCGGCGTCTTCACGGTTAAAGACGCCGTCCAGGCCGCGCCGGCCAGCCCGGAGGCGGTCACCGACGAGACGGACCCGGGCTGGGCCGAAGGGGACAAGGACCGCTACCGGCTGCGCTTCGGCCCGGGGGAAACGGCCTACCACTGGCGAAACGAGGATTTTTGCTGGTTCAGCGCGCCCCGCCATGCCGGACGGGCCTGCGAGGTCGGGCCCGTGGCCCGCATCGTCGGGGCGTACGCCCATGGCAACGCCCTGGTCCGGGAGCTTGCGGACGCGGCCTTGACAGCGCTCGGTCTGCCGCTTGCGGCGCTTGATTCCACCATCGGCCGCGTGCTGGCCCGGGGGCTCGAGGCCGTGGCCTGCATCCGGTCCGCCGCGACCTGGCTTGGCGACCTCGACCGGTTCCTGGATCGGGGGAACGCGGCCTTGCAGGCCGGCTTTGCGCTGCCGGACACCGGGGAGGGCATCGGCCTGGCGGAACTCACCCGGGGGGCGCTCGTGCACCGCATCCGCCTGCGGGACAGGCGGATCGTGGCCCACGAGGCGCTGGTGCCCTCGCTTTGGAACTTCTCCCCCCGAAGCGGCGATGGGACCCTCGGCCCCCTGGAACTGGCCCTGCGGGGCATCCCGCTGGCCGACCCGGCCAATCCGCTGGAACTCACGCGCGTCATTCACACATTCGACCCCTGCAACGCCTGCGTGCTGCGCATCGAGGACGGCAACACCGGACGCGTGGTAAGCAGCAACGTGAAATAAGCGGGGGACAAAAGGATGCGGCCATGAACAGACGGGACATTCTCGACGCCCTGCGCGACCCGGCGGCCGGGAAAACGCTTTTTGCCGAGGCCGACCGCGTGCGCCGGGAGTATTGCGGCGACGAGGCCCAGCTGCGCGGGGTGGTGCATTTTTCCAACCACTGCTCGTGCGACGACCTCTATTGCGGCCTGCGCAAAAGCAACCACACCATCAAGCGCTTTCGCATGTCCGAGGATACGATCGTGGACACGGGGCTGGCCATTGCAGCCGCAGGGCTTCGCACCGTGGTCCTCCAGTCCGGCGAGGACGCCTATTACACCCGGGAGCGGGTCTGCTCCATCCTGCGCCGGCTTCTCGACCAAGCCGACGTAGCCGTCACCCTGAGCCTCGGCGAGCGTTCGCCGGACGATTTGCGCGCCTTCCGGGACGCCGGGGCCGGCCGCTACCTCATGAAGCACGAGACCATGAACCCGGAGCTTTACGCCCGGATGCGCCCCGGACGCACGCTGGCCGAGCGGCTACGGGCGCTGACGGAAATCCGCGCCCTGGGCTACCAGACCGGCGTCGGCAACATCGTCGGCCTGCCGGGCCAGACCCTGGACGCTCTGGCCGACGACATCCTGTTCTTTCAGGAATTCCAGCCGGACATGGTCAATATCGGGCCGTTCATTCCGGATGGGAGCACGCCGCTCGGGGATGAGCCGGCCGGCGACATCGAACTGATGCTGCGCGTTTTCGCCCTGACCCGCATCGTGACCCGGAACACCCATCTGGCGGCGGCCAACACCGTCGCGACATTGGACCCCGACCAGGGCCAGTACCGGGCGCTTGTCCAGGGCGGGGCCAACGTCATTATGCCCAACTGCAACCCCTTCGTGCAAAGCAGGAAAGACAAGATCGAATACGAATTCCAGATCACCACCAAGAAACGGTACGTCTCCGTCGACGAGGCGAAAAACGTGCTGGCCCGCGCCGGACGCACGATCGGCTCCAGTCGCGGTGAGTCCCTCAAGATGCAAGGAGCGGCGCATGATTAAGATCGCCATCTACGGCAAGGGCGGCATCGGCAAATCCACCGTGACCTCGAGCCTCTCGGCCGCCCTGAGCCTCGAGGGACACAAGGTCATGCAGATCGGCTGCGACCCGAAAACGGACTCCACCATCAATCTGCTGCGCGGCCTGACCCCGCCGCCCATCCTGCAATACTTGCAGGAACACGGCCGGCCGGCCACCCTCGACGAGATCGCCCGTACCGGATTCGGCGGCACCACCTGCCTGGAGGTCGGCGGCCCGACTCCCGGCGTCGGCTGCTTCGGCCGGGGCATGCTCACCGCCTTCGAGCTTCTGGAAGAAATGAACGCCTACGCGACCTACGCCCCGGACGTGGTGCTCTACGACATCCTGGCCGACATCGTCTGCGGCGGCATCGCCGTGCCCATGCGGGAAGGCTTCGCCGACAAGGTGGCCATCGTCACCTCGGGCGAGAAAATGGCCCTGCTCGCCGCCCGCAACATCATCCTGGCCCTGCGCCATTTCGCCGACCGCCACTACGCCGATCTCGGCGGGCTGATCCTCAACTGCCGCGACATGGCCGACGAAAAGGCCCGGGTGGAGGATTTCGCCGCGAAAATGGACACCACCATCCTCGGCGTTATCCCCCGCGACCGGGCCATCCACGCCTTCGAGGAAGAAGGCAAAACCATCGTGGAGGGCGACCCCGGACTGCCGACCTCCCTCGAATTCCGCAACCTCGCCCGGACGATGATGGGATTATAGGGAAAAGAGGGATGCGAGAGGGGAAACCCTTTGAAAAGGGTTCTCCCCTCTCGCGCTCTCCCTTTCCTAAACTTTTCAACCAACCATTCCATATCCACAACTTTGCAACCGACCATTCCACATCCGCAGGAGAACGCCATGCGCGCAACACAAGCCTCGATCGAGATGGCGCGGCTCACGCGACGGGAGGATTTCCCCTTCGCGCCGCTGGAGGGCGTGGGCCCCAACCTGGCCGGCTGGGGCGTCATCGAAACCTCGCTCCTTTTGCCCGAGTCGCTTTCCATCATGGCCGGCCCCTCGGCCTGCCTGCGCCACTCGGCCTTCATGGCCCATGCCCGGGGATTCGGCGACCGCTTCTATATGCTGTGCCTTGAGGAAGTGGACATGACCATGGGCAGGCATCTGGACAAGATCGAGAAGGCCGTGCGGGATATCGCGGCCACCCGGCCGGAAAAGGCCATCTTCCTCATCATCGGCTGCCCGGACTACATCCTGGGCACAGATTTCACCGGCGTGCTCGAACGGCTGACAGCCGCCACCGGCCGCCGCGTCATCCTCGGAGCCATGGCCCCCATCACCATCGGGCTCAAGGAATCGCCCTTCACCTCGGCCTACACCTCGTTTTACGAGTTTTTGAAGGATGCGCCGCGCACCCCCGATCCCGACGCCGTGAACCTGCTCGGCACCTTCATGCCGCTTTCCCCGGACGGCGAATTCTACGCGGTGCTGCGGGCGGCCGGCGTGTCGCGCCTCACCCAGATTCCCCTTTGCGCCGACCTTGAGGAATTTTCCCGCATGGCCTCGGCCGGGCATTCCCTGGTGCTCCATCCGCTGGCCAACGGCATGGCCGGGCGCATGGAAAAGGAGCTGGGCATCCCGTCTCTTTTCGTGCCCACGGCCTACGGCTTCGGGACCATCGCCGCCCAGTACGCCAAAATAGGCGAGGCCCTCAGCCGCGACCTGGACACGACGGCCGCCGAGAAGGCCGCCAAGGAAGCCGCCGGACCGCTGCTCGACGCCCTTCGCGGCAAGACCATCGCCATTGGATGCGCGATCAACGGCAGCCCCTACGAACTGGCCCTGGCCTTCGTGGACGCGGGGCTCACGGTGGATACCATCTTCGGGCGCGGCACCTTCAAACCCTACGAATGGAAGCTGATCGAACGCCTGCGCGAGGTCGCGCCGCACATCCGGGTCTTCAACGTCTCCCACCCGAACCTGTGCGGCGAGACGGCCGCCTTCGACCATGTGGACGTGGCCTACGGCGTGGACGCCGGCATATTTTGCGCCAAGGCCGTCAACGTGCCCCTGTCGCGCTACCAGGAGCAGCACTACGGCTACGAAAACGCCGTGTGGATGCTTGAGGAGACCCGGCAGGCGATGGCCCATCCGGTCAGCAACCACGACTGGATCTACCGGCGTCAGTTCCTCATTTAAGCCCGACAGCGCAAGGATGGAGCACATGAAAATCTTCCACAAGCTTCTGCCCCTGGCCACAGGCTATTTCGGCGTCAGTTCGGCCCTGTACGATTTCGACGGGCTGGTGGTGGTCTACGGCCCGGCCGGCGGGGCCTGGCATATCAATATCGAGGACGAGCCCCGCTGGTACCGGGGACCGGCCACCGTGGTCGGGGCCGGACTGCTGGAAATGGACGTCATCCTCGGCAACGAGGACAAGTTCATCGGCAACATCGCCAAGGTCGCGACCGAGCTCGACCGCCGGTTCATCGCCCTGGCCGGCACGCCCATCTCGGAGATCATCGGCACGGACCTCAAGGGTTTCGCCCGCACGCTGGAAGCCCGCACCGGGCTGCCGGTGTTCATGGTGCCGACCGCCGGCTCGGAACCCTACCCCGAGGGCGCGGCCAAGGCGTTTCTGGCCCTGGCCGACAAATTCATGCTCCCACCGACAACGAAGCGGGAAAAAAGCCTGAACGTGCTCGGGGCCATCCACCTGTCCACGGGCAAGCCGGAACATATCCAGCCGCTTTTGACGGCTCTTGAACAAGGCGGCCATGCCCTGGTCAGCGTCTTTTCCGTGGCCCGCCCGGGCCAAGAGGACCCGCTCCAGGCCGTACGCGAGGCCCCGGAAGCGGCCGCCAACCTGGTGGTTTCGGCAAGCGGCCTGTCCCTGGCCGCGCGCATGCAGGCCGCCTACGGCACGCCCTATGTGGCCGGCCTGCCCGTCGGCCGGCAGGGGCTGGCCGACGTCCTGGCCCTGCTGGAGGGACGTCCCGCCGCCCCGGCGACGCCCCCGGCGCGCCCCGCGCCATTCAAACACGCCCTGGTCATCGGCGAGCCGGTCGTCAGCTACGGCATCAAGCACTGCCTGCGCCACGATTTCGGCCTGCCCAAGGTGGACGTGGTGTCCGTGACGCCGTCCGAAGCGCTTTTTGCCGACGCGCCCGGCTGCCTAGGCGTTCTCGCCGCACGCGGCCCCCGCGACCTGGACACCGACGCCGAGCAGGCCATTGCCGAGCGCGTAAACGATCCGGCCGTGGACTTCATTGTCGCCGACCCGTGCTACGAGGCCCTGCTCACCCGCAAGGCGCGCTTCGTCCCGGTGCCGCATATCGCCCTAAGCGCCCGCTTCAACTGGGATATGCCCTACGAATATGCGGTGGAAAAAGGCTACGCCTATTTCGAGCAGGCGCTTTTCGGCGTGTAATAGAGGGGTTCGCTAGCGGAGCGCCAGCCAGATGCGCACCGCCCCGGCCGCGAACAGCGCCCAGGCAATGGGCACGGCATGGGGCGGGCGCGTCAGGGCCACGAGAAAGGCGGCGACAAGGAGCAAAATCCCCAGGGCCACGCGACGCAGATAGGGGCGTAGGCATTCGCCGGCGTATTCCAAAGTCTCGGGCGAGAGCTTCACCCGCAGGTTGGATTCGCTTAAGTCCGTGAGCACCGTCTTGGCCCGGCGCAAGGTCAGCGGCAGGCTGGTCAGCTCCGAGCGCAAGGTCGGAAAAAGCCCGGCCTCCGCGCCCATGGCCCGGGCCAGATTGCGGCGCAAAAGCGGCAGGATGTCCTTCACGCCGTTGAAATTCTCGATGTAGGTGGTGCCAAGTCCCTCGATCAGCGTGCTCGCCCGCATGACGTAGACCACGTCCTGGGGCACCTTGAACGGCAGATCCTTCATGGACTCGAGGACGGAAAAAGCCAGGGCCTGCATGGAGGCGGCGGACAGGCTGGCGTTGCCGAAGATGTCGAACATGCGTTCGGAAAATTCCATCATCTCGGTGGGCTCGGCCCCGGCGGCCACGATGCCCAGACGCTTGCAGGCCACGATGAAGCCCTCGTAGTCCCGGTCGTGGGCGGTCTTGGCCACCTCGATCATGGCCACCCGGGTATCGGCGGGGAGCCGCTTGACCATGCCGAAATCGAGCAGGGTGATGCCCCCATCCGGCCGCACCAGGATGTTGCCGGGATGCGGGTCGGCGTGGAAATAGCCCCGCACCAGCATCTGTTCGATATAAAAGGCGATCAGGTCGTCGAGCACCTTGCGGAAGGGGATGCCGGCGGCGGCGAGCCCGGCCTTGTCGTCGATGCGAAACCCGCTCTCGAAGCTCATGACCAGGGCGTCGGCGTTGGAAAGCTCCGGCACCGGCACCGGAAAACGCACCGCGCCGTCGCCGTAGGCGTCGGCGAACTTGCGCAGGTTGGCAAGCTCCACGGACAAATCGGCTTCCTTGACGATCATGGCGGAAAATTCCGCCAGCACGGCTTCCACGGAATTTTTCGTGGCCCGGGAGAAAAACGGTGTGAAAACGGCCAGCATGCTCCGCACCAGCCGCAAATCCGCCCGCACCAGCCGCTGCACCCCCAGCCGGCGCAGCTTGACCGCGACCTTGCTCCCGTCGGCAAGATAGGCCTCATGCACCTGGCCGATGGACGCGCTGGCCAGCGGCAGCGTCTCAAAGACGGCAAACGGCGGCGCGTCGCCGAAGGCCCGGGCGAAGGCCGTCCGGAAATCGGCTTCGGGCATGGGGGCGACCTCGTCGTGGATGCCCCGCAGTTCGACAAGGTAGTCCTCGGAAAAAAAATCGGCCCGGGTGGCCAGCACCTGGGCCAGCTTGATGAAGCTGACGCCGAGCGTCAAAATGGCGTCCTTGAGCTGGCGCGGCGGCAAAGGGCGCAGGAAAAGAAACCGCTCCTTGCGCCGCACCAGCACGAAGACCGTATGGAGAAACCGGAAGGCCAGCCAGACGCGGCGCGGCGCGAATCCGACCGGCATCAGGACGACTTTTTCTCGATAAGCGCCTTGAGTTCGGCAATGTCCTCCTTGGTGGCCAGGCCCATGCCTTCCAGGACTTTCTGCAGCTCCTTGTGAATGCGGGCATTTACGGCCTCTTCTTCCTGTTTCGCCCGGGCCCGGGCGTCTTCCAGGAAATTTTTGGCCTCGGTGCGCGACATCTCGCCGCGCTTTTCCATTTCATCCACGAATTCCTCGAACTTGTCCTTGGCCAAAAAGGCCGCGCCAAGTCCCATGTACAGCAGATCGACCGGTTTCATGCGGCACGCTCCTTGGGGTTGTTCATCTTTACAATATCGTCTTTCGTCCATGCCGCGTCAAGCGGCGATGCTGCGACGGCAGGCGCCGGGATGACTTTCAAGGCCGGATCGGTTAAAGAATACGGCGTCCCGCCTTGCCGTAAGCAAGGCCAAAACAACGCCACGTCGAGGTCCCATGCGTTCCATCCTGATCGCGCTTCTCCTCTCGGCTTTCGCATCGACCGCCTCTGGCGGCAATCTCGACTTCACCCTGCACAAACTCGACTCCGGCCGCCCCGGACCGACCGTGCTGGTGATCGGCGGCATCCAGGGCGACGAGCCCGGCGGCTTCTACACCGCCGCCCTGCTGGTGTCGCACTACAAGATCAAAACCGGCGCGGTATGGGTCGTGCCCAACCTCAACTTCCTGTCCATCATCCACAACTCGCGCGGCATGCACGGCGACATGAACCGCAAGTTCGCCGACCTCGACCCCAAGGACCCGGAATACGCGGCCATCCAGAAAATAAAGGCCATCATCACTGACAAGCGCGTGGACGTCGTGCTCCACCTGCACGACGGCTGGGGCTACTACAGCCCCACCTACGTCTCCGACTGGCAATGCCCGGCGCGCTGGGGCCAATCCGTCATCATCGACCAGGAGAACGTCCCAGGCGCGCGCTTCGGCGACCTCAAAGCACTGGCCCAAAAGGCCGTGGACAACGCCAACCAGCACCTCTACGAGGAACTGCACGCCTACCACGTCAAAAACACCCACACCCACGACTTAAGCGACGAGACCGCCAAGGAGATGTCGAAGACGCTCACCTACTTCGCCATCAACCACGGCAAGCCGGCCTTCGGCATCGAAGGCAGCAAGAACATCACTCCCTTCATGTCCGCCTACTATCATCTGGCCGTGGTCGAGAGCTTCCTCAAGTCCTTCGGCATCGAATTCGAGCGCAGCTTTCCCCTGGACACCAAACAGGTGGCCGAAGCCCTGCAAAGCAACGTGGACGTCTCGTTTTTCGACAACAAGGTCTATCTGGACCTGCGAAACGCCCGCGCCCGCCTGCGCTACATCCCGCTCAAAAAAGGCAGCGCCGTGGAATACCGCCCCGGCAGCCCCATTATGGCCCTGGTCTCGGCCGACAAAAGCCTCAAGGTCTACTTCGGCAACAAGAACGTGACCGAACTCGACCCCCAATACTTCGACTACGACACCAGCCTCGACGCCGTGCCCATGACCATCGACGGCACGCGGCGCGTCGTGCCCTTCGGCAGCGTGATCAACGTGGCCGGTTCCTTTGTCGTCGAACCAAACCACGATTACCGCGTCAACGTCATCGGCTACGCCAAGCCCGGCCACGACAACGAAGCCGGTATCACCCTCGCCCGCGCCGATCTCAAATCTGGCTACTCCGTGGACAAGGAAGGCTCCATCTTCCGCGTGGAAATCTACAAGGGCGACAAGTTCTGCGGCATGGTCCTGGCCGCCTTCCAACAGCCCGAATCCCCCCGCATGACCAAGGCCCCAAACGATACGCTGCTGACGCGCCTCAAGAAAAGCGGCGCTCTCGAACTGGGCCGGTAAGGAAGAAGGGGGATCGAAGGCACCGGGGGAGGGGACCCTTTTTTGAAAAAAAGGGTCCCCTCCCCC
>NZ_JBLODY010000036.1:0-39424 GCF_047785625.1 Solidesulfovibrio sp. C21 | reverse complement strand
GGGGGGCCCGGGGGGAAACTTTTCTTCAGAAAAGTTTCCCCCCGGCAGCTTTTTCAAACTGTCCTACTTGGCGACGTCGCGGACGGTTTCGATGACGTAGTCGATCTGGTCGTCGGCGAGTTTCGGGTACAGCGGCAGGGTGATGGTCGAGAGGCCGATGCGGTAGGCTTCGGGAAAGTCCTCGGGGGCGTGGCCGAGGACGTCGCGCAGATGGGTGAGGGTGTGGATGGCCCGGTAGTTGACGGCCACGCCGATGCCGCGCCCTTTCAGTTCGTGGAGAATGGCGTCGCGGCGCTCGGGGGCGACCCACAGGGTATAGAGATGGTGGGCCGAGGTGCCGGGGGCGCGGGGGCGCGTTATGCCCGGCGCGCCGGCGAATCCGGCGTCGTAGCGGTCGACGATGGCCTGCCGGCGCTGCCGCAGGCCGCGCAGGCGGTCGAGCTGGTCCACGAGCAGGGCGGCCCGGATGTCGTCCAGGTTGTATTTCCAGCCTTCGGCCACCATGTCCCAGTGCTCGTACTTGCCGTGGTAGCGGCCCGAGGCGTTCTTGCTCATGCCGTGGTTGGCGAGCTGGCGGGCCAGGGCGGCCATGTCGGCGTCGTGGCAGGCGATGGCCCCGCCCTCGCCGCAGGTGAGGTTTTTCGTGGCGTAGAAGCTGTAGCACGAGGCGGCGGACAGCTCGCCCGGGCGCACGTCGTCGCGGGAGCATTCGATGGCGTGGGCGCAGTCCTCGACGATGAAAAGACCGTGCGCCTTGGCGATGGCGGCAAGGGCCTTCATGTCGCACATGGCCCCGTAGAGGTGCACGGGCAGGATGCCCTTGGTGCGGGGCGTGATGGCGGCTTCGACCTTGGACGCGTCGAGCAGTCCGGTGTCGGGCTCCACGTCCACGTACACGGGCTTGGCTCCGCAGTGCATGATGACCGTGGAGGTGGCGATGAAGGTCATGGGCGTGGTGATGACCTCGTCGCCCGGGGCGAGGCCCAGGGCGAGCAGGGCCAGATGCATGGCCCCGGAACAGGAGGACAGGGCCACCACGTGGGGGATGCCGGTGAAATCGGCGAACTTGGCCTCGAACTTGGCCCCGACCGGGCCGGAGGTCAGAAAAACGGAGCGCAGGACGGCCAGGACATTGTCCATGTCCTTTTCCTCGAGGCTGTGACGGTAGAACTCAACCTGCATGGGGCATTACCTCGGGTTTGCGGGAACGCACGCGCACAAGCAGCCACGCGAGCGACCCGACGAGCATGACGCTGATGCCGGAAAAAAGGAGCCAGGCCACGGTCATGGGCGTGTCGTGAAAGACCGTGACCAGCCCCAGGAAAAGACCGACTCCGGCCACTTGGAACCAGACGAAGCCGAATTCCGAGCGGGCCTGGAAGTAGACGAACAGGATATTGGCCACGGCGAGGAGGGCCATGGCGCTGCTGATGACGGTGAGAAGCGGCCCGGCGGCGGTGTAGCTGGCGCCGAAAAGGAGCTTCACCACGAAGCTCGAGGCGACGAGGCAGAAAAGGGCGAACCCGCCGCCAAGAAGGGCGGTCAGGCCCATGGACGTCCACAGCGACGACAGGTCGTTGCGGCCGGCTTCCTTGGCCGAGGCCGCCTCGGTGAAAAGCACGCTCATGAGCACCGAGGGCAGGTAAAAAGCGATGCGGCCGAGGATGGCGGCCGTGGCGTAGAGGCCCGCGCCCTCGGCGTCGCAGTAGTGGCGCACCAGCACCAGATCGAGGTTGCCGAGCACCATGACGATGACCGACGAGAGGAGCATGCCGATGGAATAGGTGCCTACTTCCTTGATGAGTCCCTTGGGCAGGGGGGAGGCCTTCAAGGGGAAGACGTCGCGCAAAAAGAGGCAGTTGACCGCGATGGCGACCACGATGCCGGTAAGGCTCGAAAGCAGCGCGCCGTTTATGCCCCCGGCGAGGAACATGACGAAAAGCAGCGCGCCGAGCAGCCGGAAAAGGGCGTTGGACGCGCCGGCGATGCCGTAGCCGGTGAAGCGCTGGAGTCCCTGGAGCATGCCCCAGGGCACGGGCAGGACGAACGATCCGGCCATGACCCCGAGCATAAGGAGAATCGGGGTGGCGGATTCGATGTGCAAAAAGGACTGGAGCAGCGGCAGGCACAGCGCGCCGATGCCGTAGGCGATGGCGGCGAGCCCGGTGGCGTAGAGCGCGGCGCGGGAGAACAGCGCCCGCACCAGCCCCATGTCCGTCAGCACGAACCGGGCCGTGAACCGGGCCATGACCAGGGGCACGATGGCCAGCGGCGCGGCGAAGATGACCATGGTGGAATTGAGCGCGTTGAACCCGCCGAAGTCGGCCGGGCTCATGGACCGGCCGACCACGAGCTGGAAGAGGTAATTGAAGAGGTTGCCCGAGTTGAGCAGGATGAGGATGACGAAATTCTGCTTGAGAAAGCGTTTCACGCGGGCACGTCCTTAAAGGGGCGATGGATACGTAGGCTTATGGCGCGGGCGTTCGCGCGGACTTCGCGTCTGTTTCGCGCCGGGTTGGCGCAAGCTCCAGGTACAGCCCGGCCAGGAAACAGTAAAGCCCGGCCTGGACCGTAAATTCCGCCGGCCGGGCCAGCATGGCCAGACGCAGTACGGCGGCGAAGAGGAGCGACAGGGAAAATCCCAGGAAATACGGCCGGCCCGGATCGGCGGCCAGCCATGTGCCAAGCGGCGCGGCGCGGCGGGACAACCGGGCGGTCACGGCCGGAGCAAGCACCCGCCATACCGGAACGAGGGCCATGGCGGCAAGGGGCACGATCAGGCGCGCGGCGGCAGCGTCCAGAGCCAGACGTATCATGAGGAGCGTGGCGCAGGCGCCAAGGCTCCAGAACATTTCCCGGCGGGCGTCGCGGGGATCGGCCGGCGGTGTGGCCAGCCAGCGGGCGGGCCGTGCCGCCAGGACGCGCAGGCGCGCCGGGCCGATAAGCCACAGGGCAAGCCAGACGGCGGCCAGAAGCGCCACGGCGGCCAGGGCGCGCGTCAGGGTGTTTTCATGGCCCAAGCCCGACCGGGCTTTGGGCGGGGCGGCAAAGCGGGTGACGTCGAGGGGGGTCCTGGTCTCGAAGCACAGCCCGGCCACGTCGTACCAGGGATGGTTGAAAAAGCGGGCCGAGGCGTTTTTGGCCGGAAGGTCGGCCGGGCCGATATCCAGCCAGGCGTCGGCGGCGTGCAGGCGCGCGGCCGCTTCCTCGGACAGGTTGCCCGGGGAAAGCCGTTTGCCGCCGAGATCGAGGAGGGGACCGGCCGCGAAAATAGCGCGCCAGTCGGCCTGCGCCTGGCCGGAAAAGGCGGCCCGGGTCAGTTCCAGGCTGCCCGGGGCCTGCCCGTCCCGGCCCGAAACGGCGACGTCCACGGTGCCGGGGAACACGGCGTTCGGCTTGTCGGCCAATCTGCCGGCCAGAATGCCGGAGCGGGTGTCGGGAATGGCCGGTTGTCCGCCGGCAATGGACACGGCCACGGGATCGCCGGTCAGACCGTAGGCGGCGGTCAGCCAGGAAAGGCGGCCAAAGGGCGTCACCGGGGAAAAGCGTCCCGAGCCCGTATTTTTGTCCGGCCTGGCGGCGGTGGTCACGGACCAGGGCAGCCGGGCGGCGTAGAGCCCTTGGTGGGGCTTTCCCGTGGGCACGGCGGCGAGCATGGCCCGGGTGAAGGGCAGGGCGAACTCGCGGCCGGTGAAGGTGAAGCGCAGGGTCGCGCCGGCCACGGTTCGCGGCAGCCCGTCGAGCCGCGTCGGCGTGCCCGGCCGCAGGGCGTAGGTCCTGGCCGGTTTGCCGCCGGAAGTTTCGAAGACGTCCAGAAACACGCCGGAAAGCCCGGGGGCGCGGCCGATGTCCAGACGGAAGAAATAGGCCGTGTCCGCCGCCGGGGTGAAGGCGGCCGTGACCGGAACGCTCAGCCGGTCGGCCCGGCCCTCGACGGAAAGCCCCTGTCCCGTGCGGTAGAGCCGCACGCCGCCGGGGGCGCTGAAAAGGTCGGGCGCGCCCGAGACGAAGACCGGGGTTTCGGTCCGGGCGTCGCCAAAGGCGAAGCGCTGTTGCGCCGGAGCAAAGGGCGCGGCAAGGCTCCACAGCGGGGTCACGGTCACGCCGCCGTCGGGGCGGTCGATGTCCGGAGCCGCGCCGAGGCTGGTGGCCAGCTCGTCGGCCGCGGCCAGAAAGGCCGGGGTGTCGCGGCGCGGCGAGACCAGGGCCAGGAAGGCGTCCTCCACCGACGCGCCGCCGGGAAGTTTCGGGGCCATGGGGATCAGGCGCAAGGCGGCCGTGGCCGTTTCGGAAGCGCCCATGGCGGTGGCGGCCGGGGCGATGTTGACGAAGACGCGCCGGACCCCGGCAAAAGGTTCGCGCACCCGGGTCGGCAGCCGGCCAGGCAGGCCGTTTTTGGCCACGTCCGCCGCGTCGAGGCCGGAGGGCATAAAGACCAGACGCTCCACCACCTTGTCGCGGCGCACTTCGGCGGCGTCCTGGCGGAAGAACATCAGGCTGATTTCCTTGAGTTTCGCCGCCTTGATGCCGGCGTAATGCTCGCGCAGGTAGCGGCCGACATAGACCCGCAGCACGGTGCGGCCGTCGGGCAGCGTGAAGGTGCGCTTGGCCAGCCCGTACCAGTCGAGGACCGTGCGCGTCCGGGGATGGGCCGGGTCCAGCGCGGCCACCAGATTGACCTGGACCGGGACCGGGCGGCGCAGGATCAGGTCCACCGCGCCGATGCCGAGCAGGTCGCTGTCGAAGCGTCGCTGCAAAAAGGTGGACGGCCCGTCCTCGGCCACGCGCCAGACGTCGTCGAAGGGGAGGTCAAGGACCCGGCGGATGATATAGAGCGGCGTCTTGTTCGCCCACTCGGCCCGGGCCACGGGCACGGAGGCGTCCGGCGCGGCGGCGGCCTCAAGATAGGCCTGGCCCAGCCGGGAGACGCATTCCAGGGGATCGCTGACGAACGACCGGCCCTGCGGCGTGCGCACGGTAAGCGCGGCCAGACTGGGGTTGTCCGGATCGGCGTCGCGCAGGGTCAGTCCCACTTCGTTGAATCGGCCGAAGGCCAGTCCTTTTTTCCCGCCCGGCGTGGTCAGGGGCAGGTCGCGGATGCTTTCGCCCACGCCCGGCGTGGCGGCCACGGCCAGGGGCGCGGTTTCGAGCACGCGGGAATACTTGATTTTCTTGACGCCGATTTTGACCCGCACCGTGCCCTCGGTCGGTCCATTGTCGTCGAAGAGGTCGCCGGGCAGGCGCACCGGGGCGCGCTGGGGCCTGGGATCGAGGTCCAGGGCCGCAGCCGGGCCGGGACAGGCGGCCAGGGCGGCCAGAATGACCCCGGTGAGGCAAGCGACCGCAAGGAGCCGGAGGGCGGCGGGCTTACGGCGTGGGGACAGCATTGTCGCCTCCCGTGGCCGGCGTCGGGGTTGGAGCCGGAATCTCGGTCGCCTCCCGGTGCCGCCGCACGCGCCGGGGCTTTTTGGCCGGGGCCTCGGTCGGCGTGGTCGCGGCGTCCGGCGAAACGGCGCTTGTGGCATCGGGCGCGACGCCGCCGTTTTCGGTTGGCGTTGTCGGAGCCGGCGTCCCGGTCGCATCCCGGTGCCGCCTTGCGCGGCGAGGTTCCCGGGCCGGTTGCGGCGTGTCCGTGGCCGGAGCTTCCGGCGTGACCGTCGCGGCGGCGTCGGGTTGGGACGCGCCTGGCGTTTCCACGGCCGGCTTGGCTTTCTTGCGGGAATGCTGGGTCGGGAAGCGGTCGAGCACCTCCACTTCCACCTCGCCCGGGCTGGCGGGCGCAACGGCCCCCGGAGCCGGGGGCGCGGCGGGCATCGGGGTCGTGGCGGGCGGCGTTTGCCCGGCCGGGGCGGTCCCCGGAGCCATGGTCCCGGGCACGGCGGAGGGCGCTTGGGGCGGCGTGCCAGGGGTCGCGGTCGGCGTCTGGCCGGCTTCGGGCGTCGGCGATCCGGCCGGCCCGGCGGGAGCCTCCCCTGCCGGTTGCGGCGCGGCCGTCGGGGCCGCCGGGGCCGGGGCGGGCTTGGGCTGGTGCCGACGCAGGATCAGGAAACCGCCCTGGTCGTAGACGGTTTCCAACTCCGCCTTGGCCCGGTCGACCAGTGCGGAAAATTCCCTGGCCACATCCTTGTCCCGGCAGGCGCCGTTTTGGAATTCGCAGCCCTTGTCCAGCACGAACCACGGCCGGGTCAGGTCGAGCAGCACGTACTGCGCCTGCCAGGAACGCACGGGCAGGTCGGTTTTGCCGGTGCGCACGAATTTCCAGAAATCGCCCAGGCTGGCCTTGGACAGGTCGCGCACGGGATGGGGCGTAAAAACGCCCAGGGGAAAGCTGTTGTAGTCGAGGCGCTCGGCCAGCGCGCCCCAGTTGAGCGTATTTTGGGCCACCACCGGCATATCCGGGTCGCGCGGCACGGCTTTTAAAATCTCGGACAGGATGGCGGCATCGCGGGCCGTGGGCTCATAGGCCTCCATGGAGAAGGCGAAATTGTCCGTGGCCCAAAAAAGGCGCGATACGGGCGACGGGGCCAGAAGCACGTGCCCCACGGCCAGGGCCGTGAAAAGCACCAGCCCGAACTGGCGCACGCCGATGCCCGACTGCCGGGCCAGGATGCGCACCGGCCCGAGCACCTCGCAAAAGGCGAAAAAGAGCGCTCCGGCCGCGCCGGCGGTGTAGTGGTTGGCCCATCCATAATAGTTGGGCTGGGTGGACAGCAGGGCCAGGGCCAGGGCGGGCACGGCCGGCAACAGGAACTTGGGCCGGAAAAGCGGAAAAAAGAGCAGCGCCCCGAAAAGAAAGCCCAGGTATTTCCACTTGCCGGCCACGCCGAACATCTCGCCGAGCACCGTCAGGGGATGCAGCAGGCAGGTGGCGAAGGCCGCGCCCGGGCCGCCGCCGAGCCAGGCATAGCCGCCGCTTGCGGCGCCAAGGCCCCCGTCGGCCGTGCAGTAGGGCACGATCCAGGCCGTGGCGACGTAGAAATACAGCGCGCCGAAGAGCATGAGCCACCAGCCCGGCTTGCGCTCTCCGGCCACGAAGGCCAGATATGCGCCGCAAAAAATCGTGGTCAGGGCATACGGTTCCTTCACCAGACAGGGGAGCAGGCCGAGTACGAAGGCCAGTCGCGGCCGGCCCGAGGTGGCGGCAACCAGAAAGGCGAACAGGATCGGGATGAGCAGGTGGTCGAGATGGAAATCGAACAGGGCGTTGGTCCAGACCGGGAAATAGAGGGCATAGGCCAGGGCGGCCAGCATGCCGTAACGTCTGGCGGCCATAAGCGCGGGCAGGGCCAGGACCAGCCCCTGGACGGTCAGAAGCACCAGCGGCGCGGCCTGATCGGGCACGAGCCGGTAGACCTGGGCATAGAGCGGCAAAAGCGGTTGGGCATGGCCGAGAAAGGCCCGCCACCATTCGCCGTAGCGGTGCAGGGAATAGAGGTTGGACAAAAAGACGCCCAGGTCGAACACCGTGGAGTGCAGGGCCAGGTACTTGAAGCAGGCCATGAAGGCCAGCACGGCGAAAAGCCCGAGAAAAACCGCTCCGCCAAAGCCCCGGTTGGAGCCGACCGGCAAGGTGGCGGGAGCATGCAGGTTAGACATGGGACAGCCCTTGGCGTTTGGAGAGAAACGGTCCGGCCAGGATGATGACAAGACACACGAACATCGCGGTCGCGCTTAGCATAAGCCCGATGATGTACGAGGTTTGCGGCGCGAACGAAAGAAGCATTTCGCAGTCGATCCGACCGTCCCTGTCCACGGCGTAGTAGCCCGGCGTGGTCGCCGTGGCCCGGGGCAGAAGCGGGAGCAGGGCGGGATCGATCCACCAGGCGTTGGCGTAGCCGTAGGCCTCGACATGGAGCGCGTCCGGCCAGGCCACGGGCTTGCCGACGTTGGTCACGGCCCAGCCGGCCGGGTCCAGGGGATGCGACAATGTCGCGGTGTTTTTCGGCCTGAAGCGCCCCGGGAAAAAGCCTTCGAACGGGCCGCCGTCCGGGAGGTTGTCGTTTTGCACGGCCCCGGCCCGAAGCTTCGAGACATAGTCCACCACAAAGCGCCTGTCGTTTTTGCCGACCACCGCGCCGCCCGGGCCGTAGAGGAAGGCGTGGCGCGACTTTTCCCGGCCGTCGCCAAGCGTCGAGACGATGCCGTCCCTGACGTACCCGGCAAGGGTCGCGGCGTCGGCGACGTCCGGTCCCTGCACGGGCAGGGGGGCATACGTCGCCAGGGACGGCGGGGTTTCCCGCGTCCCGGTCAGGTCGCCGGCGGTATGCGGCACGAGCAGCGCCTTCCAGCCGGTGTGGAAGGTTTCCTGGAAAACCAGCGGAAAGCCGGCGGTGACGCCGTGCAGGCGCACCCGGAGCCGGGTCGGACCCAGGCGGCGAAATTCCACGGTCGGCGTTTTCAGGCGCTCCACCGGCCTGGACACGGCCAGCTTGGCGTCGGTGGCGCGTTCGTAGAGGATCCGGCTGTCCTTGGTGCCCCGGCCCATGATGGTGTCGAGAAATTCCAGAAACACCGGGTCGTGGCCGGCGCGCAGATAGACCGTGCCGGGATCGTAGCCAGGCAGGCCCACTTCCTCGGAAAGCGCCGCCACCACCGGGTTCACGACTCTGGCCGTGCCTACGTTTTCCACCGCCGCCACCCGGTCGCCCGGCCGCACCAGGGGCAAAAATTCCGTATTTTCGTAGAGATCCACGTCCTTGAAAAGCGGCAGCGCCGCAAGTCCCTGCTGCATGGCCAGATTGGCGTCGAGCACGGGCTTGTAGTCCTTGTAGCCGTCGACCACGGACGGGGCGCGGTAGGCCGGCTGGAAATCGTCGTAGGTGTAGGCGTGGGCGTAGTGGGGGTAGACCAGGAACCGGCCCGAGCCGAGGGCTAGAAGCCGGGCCAGCCGGGTGTTCGGATGCTCGGCGTAAAGCCCTGGGAAAATCGCCTCGGCCAGGGGCTGGGTCTTAAACGCCATGAAAAAGGGCTTGGGCGAATAGGCCGAGGTCCATTCGAAGGTGAAATCCGTGTCCCCCGGCCAAGTGATGCCGATGGGCGGCAGGTAGGTGACGCGGAAATCGTCGCGGCGGTCGCGCAGGTAGCTGTAGACGGCCGCGTCCTCCTTGCCGATGGGCGTTTGCTTAAGCGTCAGCGGCTGGATGTCCTTGGCGGCGTTAAAGGGACGGGTGAGCCCGCCGGCCAGAAACGGCGAGACGAAAACGAGCACCGTCGCCGCGCCGGCAAGGGCCGTGACGCGGGGTTTCCAGGTCCCGGCCAGATCGGCGGCGGCCCTGGCGAAAAGCAGGGCATAGGGCAGCACCACCAGGGGCAGCCAGCGGGTGGTGTTGGAAAAGGCGGCGAACAGGATGGGCAGGGTCTTTTTGAGAAGCAGCTGGTAAAAAAGCAGGCCCGGCAGGGTGCGCGACCCGGAAACCAGCAGCACGCCGATGATGGCCGTCACGTAGAGCGCGGTCAGCTCCGGCGTCTTGCGGCGGCGAAAGGCGTAGACGAAAACCCCGAGCGTGACCATAAGCGCGGCGGCGTACCAGGGCACGGTCATGCCGGCCGGAATGGGATAGACGTATTCGGTGTCCATGCCCTGGCGCAGGCGCAAAAGCGCCGAGGCGTCGATGGGCTGGCTGGTGGACTGGTGGTAGGCCTCGCGCCTGGGCAGCTCCGTGTCCACGGTCACGTCGCCCTCGGCCGAAACCGAAAGCCCCCAGCCGTGGCGGATGGCCCCCTTGCCGAAGTAATCGCCCACGAACGGGGCCATGAAGTGGATGTTCATGGCCACGGCCACAAAGCCGATGCCCACGAAACAGGCGAGCAGCGTCTTCTTGCGGGAGCTGGAAAAAAGCCTCCAGGCAAAGGCGATGGAAAGCATGGCCGCGGCGCTCATGCCCACGCCCGGATGCAGCGAGGTGAGCCCCACCAGGAAGCCGGTCAGCACCGTGAAATAAAATATCCCGCGCCGTTTCGCCTCAACCCGTTCCATGAGCGTCTGGGCGGCCAGGATCACCAGCGGCAACAGCGCATAACCGGCCAGCATGGGCATGTGCCCGGCCACGATGCGGGAGAGCGCATACGGGGAAAACGCGTAGAATACGGCGGCGAGAAGCGCGAACACGGGCGAGAGCCCCTGCCGCCTTGCCAGCGGCCACATGGCCGCGCCGGCGCAAAACGTCAGCGTAAGCGGCAGCCACTTGGACACGGCCTCGCCGCCGGCCAGGGAAAACGGCCACAGGATGAGCCAGTAGAGCAGCTCCAGCTTGAAATAGTGGTAGCGGCCGGTCTCGAAATAGGCGTCCCAGGTGGAAAAATGGTGTCTGGCCATGGCCCGGAACTGCTCGGCAAAGGCCGGAATGCCCCAGTCCCAGGTATGGCCGACCATGCCCGGCCGCGCCAGCACGCCGGCAAAGGCGATCAGGACCAGCGCCGCCCGCCGGAAGGGGGGACCGGGGGGCCCATGGCCCCCCGGCCGCCGGAGGCATCTTCCTCCGCTCTTAGGCCATGCCGCCGCCGCAGGTCTGGTTGGGGGAGAATTCGGGCAGCTTGCCGGACAGGAAGGCCTGCACGGCCAGGCCCACGGACGGGGCGTCGCCGCCGTGGTAGACCTTGATGCCGACCTGGTTGAATCCCATGAGCGGCCGCATACCCATACCGCCGGCCAAGAGCACGGTGATGCCGTTTTCGGACAGGTGGTTGACCGGGGCCATGCAGCCGCCCTGGACGTGGGGCACGTTGGGCAGGGTGTCGACCTTGGTGATCTGGCCGTCGGCCACGTCGACCACGGTGTAGCAATCGCAGTGACCGAAGTGCGCGCCCACGGCGCTGTCCATGCCGCCGGGCTGGGTGGAGGGGATGGCGATACGACAGGTTTCCATAGTGTGTTCCTTCTTATTTGCCCTTGGCGCTGGTATTGGCCAGGGCGATTGTGGCGTCCCACAGGCGGCGGATGTCGTCGGCCAGGGGACCTCCGTATTCGGGCAAAGTTTTTCTGGCCACCATGGCCCGGGTCACATCCGGGTGATGGGGCAGATGGCCGAGCAGGGTCAGCCCGCTTTGGACGCAATAGTCCTCGATGTGGGCCGCCTCGTCGGGATTGAGGTCGGCCTTGTTGATGATGACCCCGGCCGGCAGTTTGAAGTGGGCGCACAGGTCGGCCACGCGCTTCAGGTCATGGGAGCCGGAGGGCGTGGGCTCGGTGACGAGCACGGCGAGACTCGCGCCGGACAGGGCGCTTATGACCGGGCAGGCGATGCCGGGCGCGCCGTCGCACAGGATGAGGTCGAGGCCTTCCCTTTCCGCCAGCTCGCGGGCATTTTGCTTGAGCAGCATGACCAGCCGGCCGGAATTTTCCGCGCCGGGGTCGAGTCTGGCGTGGACCAGCGGCCCGAAGCGGGTGGAGGCGATGGCGGAAAAGCCGCAGGTGCGCGGCGGAAAGGCGATGGCCTGCCGGGGGCACAGCACCACGCAGGCCTTGCAGCCTTCACAGCGGCTTTCCTCGATGCGGTATTTCCCGTCCGGACCGGCGACGACGGCGTCGAACCGGCAGGTTTCCTTGCAGATGCCGCAGCCGTCGCAGACGTTCTGGTCGATGACGGCCAGGTTGCCCGAGACGAAAGGCTCCCGGGCCTCGTCGGACGGATCAAGCAGGATGTGCAGGTCCGGGGCGTCGACGTCCAGGTCGCAGACGACCTTCTTTTGGGCCAGGGCGGCGAAGGCCGCCGTAAACGACGTTTTGCCGGCTCCGCCCTTGCCGCTTAAGATAATGATTTCACGCATGGCGGACCTCCGGGACAAGGCGGGCCACGTCTTTTGCCAGCTTGAGCGTCAGTTCGCGGTAGGCGGGCGAGACTTCGGGCAGGAGCCTGCCCCGGGCATAGGCTTCGGCCACGGTCCGGTCGTCGGGGATACGGGCCAGGATGGGGAGGCTTGCCTCGCGGCAGAGGCCCTCGAGTTCGTCGGCCGGCAGCCCGGACCGGTTGACCACCACGGCCATGGGCTTGCCGAGCGGGGAGAAGGCTTCCACCGCGAGACGGAAGTCGTGGATGCCAAAGGGCGTTGGCTCGGTGACCAGCACGATGGCGTCGGAGCGGGACACGGCGGCCCCGGCCGGACAGCTCACCCCGGGCGGGGCGTCGCAGATCACGTCCGGCGCGGGCCCGGTCTCCCGCTCGGCGAGCAGCGCATCCAGCCGGGTGAGCACCGCCCGGATCAGCGCCGGGCTCATGGCCTCGCCCACCCGCAGCCGGCCGTTTAAAAAGGCGATGGCCCCGGCCGCGCCTTCCTCGATGCGCCCGAGCTCGCGGGCTCCGGCGCCGATGGCCCCGAAGGGGCACACCGCCGCGCAGGCGCCGCAGCCGTGGCACATCTCGTCAAAGACCACGGGCGTGTCGCCAAGGATGGTGATGGCCGAGAACTGGCAGATTTCCCGGCACGATCCGCAGCGCGTGCACAGTTCCACGTCGATGACCGGGATTTCGATGTTGGCGATATGGGTGTCGGTGATAAGCGGGCGCAGAAACAGGTGGAGATTGGGTTCCTCCACGTCGCAGTCCACGGCCACGACCGGAGTCCCCACCGCCTCGGTCCAGACCGAGGCCAGGGCGGCGGACACGGTGGTCTTGCCGGTGCCGCCCTTGCCGCTGGCGATGCTCACGCGCATGGTGCCTAGGCCCCCGCTCCGGCGCGGTATTTTTCCACGGCCTGGCCCACGGTCAGGCCTTCCATGCCCTCGACCACGCGCACGCCGACGGTCTTGAGCGTACTGGCCGCCTTGGGGCCGACAACGCCGGTCAAAAGCACCTTGGCTCCGGCTTCGGCGATGCGCCGCGCCGTTTCGATGCCCGCGCCGTGGGCCATGGTCTGGGACGCGCCGTTGTCCAGCCATGTGCCCTGGCCGTCCGGGCCGACCAGCACGAAGCCGGCCGCGCGGCCGAAGCGCGCATCCACGGCGTCGTCCATGTTCGGGCCTTCGCTGCTGACTGCGATGATCTCACTCATGACAAACTCCTTTCTTCGGGTTTGGCGTCGCTCCAGCCCCCCTCAAGTTTTTGAAGGGGGACCGGGGGAAAACTTTTTTCAAAACGTATCCCCCTGGCCGCCGGAGGCTTCCTTGCGCAACGCCTCGGCCAACATCCCGCCCTGGATCATCCAGTGGTGCACGGCCTCGCGCACGGCGGCGGCGGCCAGGTAGGCGCAGTGGCGGTCGTCTTCGGGAAACCGGCCGATCGCCGCGACAATGGCCGCTTCGTCGATGTCCACGGCCTCGTCGAGGGAGAGGCCCTTGGCCAGCGCGGCGGCCGTTGACGCGGCGATCTGGCTCGAGGCGCAGCCGTCGGTGTCGAAATCCGTGGCCACGATGGTTTCGCCCTCGATTCCCAGGGCGATGACGATGGTGTCGCCGCAGGAGCCCTTGACCCGGCCGACGGCGGTGGGCTCGGCCAGGCGCTCCCGGTTGGGGGCGTCGTGCCAGATCCGGAATCCTTTTTCGCCGAAGCGTTCGATAAGCGCGGCCTGCTGCTCCTCCTCGAACACGTCAAGGACCATGGACAGCGGGTCGTTCGGATCGCGTTCCGTGGCCATGACGTTATGCCTTGGGGGCCGGGCGCGCCGGCGGGTTGTCCAGGGCCTCGACGACCTTGGCGATGACATTTTTAAAGGCCACGGCCGACGGGCTCTTGCCGGCCACGGCCAGGAACACGTCGCCGTCGTCGCCGGAGCGGGTCACTTCCGGGTCGATGGGGATACGGCCCAAAAACGGCACGCCGGACTCGGAGGCGAGCTTTTCGCCGCCGCCGGCGCTGAAGATGTCGTGGACCGCGCCGCAGGACGGGCAGACGAAGCCGCTTAGGTTCTCCACGATGCCGATGATGGGGGTGCTCATCTGGCGGCAGAAGGTGATGGAGCGGCGCACGTCGTCCACGGCCACGTCCTGGGGCGAGGTGACGATGAGCGCCAGGGCCTTTTCCCCGAAAATCTGGAGCACGGACAGGGGTTCGTCGCCGGTGCCGGGGGGGCAGTCGACCACGAGCACGTCGCGCTCACCCCATTCCACCTGTTCCGAAAGCTGCTGGATCACGCCGGCCTTGGCCGGACCGCGCCAGATGACGGCGTCGTCCTTGCCGGGGAGCAGGAAACCGATGGACATGACGCCCAGGTTCCAGTGCCACTCCACGGGAAGCAGGCGGTTTTCCTGCATACCGGGGCGGTTGCCGGTGAGCTTGAGCAGGCGCGGGATGCTCGGGCCGTGGACGTCCACGTCGAGGAGCCCCGTGCGCTTGCCTTCCATGGCCAGCCCGGCGGCCAGATTGGCCGACACCGTGGATTTGCCCACGCCGCCCTTGCCAGAGAGCACCACCACCACGGCCTTGACCTTATCGAAGCCGGTGGGCGGTTTCTTTTTGATTTCCTCGTTCAAGTCGTGCAAACCTTGTTCGTTCATGATGATTCGCTCTCCAGACGTTGTATTTTGGTTCCCCCGCGCCGCGACGCCTCCAGGGCCTGACGGGCGCCCGGGGCAAGCAGGGTTTCCAGACGGTTTTGGCGCAGGGCATCAAGGACCACGGGCACTTCGCCCGCGATCCAGGGGGCCACGGCGATGCCGCGCCGGGAAAAATGTCTGAGGCAGCAGCACGTCGCCCCGCCGCACACGAGCAAGGCCACGCCCGCCCTGGCCAAAAGCAGGGCCAGTCCGGGCAACCCCTCGTCCGGCATGGACCAGACGGCTTCCTCCACGATGCCTTTCGCCTCGAAGCGAAACAGGCGCACGGAGGAAGCCGTTTCCAGGAGCGTGGCCAGGCGCTGCCCGTGGCAGGCCAGGCAGACGCGGGGGCAGCGACGGGGCGTGCTGCTGGTTGATGAAACATCCGACATGACGAAACCTCGCCCGAAAGTAAAGCAGGAATCGTGCCTGGAAATGAAAGTGTATTATATCAATAGGTTAAATTGACAAGTCGGGTGCTTGGCGCTGGAGATGGGAGCGAAACAATCCCTCGAGCGTTTATATGGGCGAAAAACAATCCCAGATGAGGGGGCACGGGCTGCTTCCGGATCGCGAGGGTCCCGGAACTTCGCGCCAAGGACTGGTTTCCGGAAAACAACCAGGGCGAATAATTCGCCCAGCAGTCTCTCTGGACAGGGGGACTGGCGTTTTACCGTGGGCGGGGCTAATTGAAGAAAGAAGTATCAGAGGGAAACTCCTTTTAAAAAGGAGCCCCCCTTTTACGCTTTCCCTTCGCTGAATTGTATCAGTATAAAATTATTGTTATAATATCATATTGTTATGAGGAGTCTTTGGAAAGGGGGCCTGGGGGAGAACCTTTCTGCAGAAAGATTCTCCCCCAGTGAGGAACCTGGATGATCGAAACACCGCTTTTTCGCCGGGCGGTCCTTACCGTGTGGCTCGTTTCCGTGGCCGCCACGATCTACGTGTCGCTTCTGCCGCGTCTGGAGCTGCCGATCGATTTCTGGAACGCCGACAAACTCTACCACGCCGCGACCTATGCCTGGCTGGGGGGGCTGCCGCTGTGGGCCTTTGCCCGGGGCGGGCGCGCCCGGGCGGCGGCCTACGCCATGATCGGCCTGGGGGTGCTCTTGGAGTGGGGGCAATCGTTCGTGCCGGGCCGTTCGGCCAGCCTGGGCGACGCCACGGCCAACGCCTTCGGCGTTTTCGTCGGCATCTGGCTGTCCGAGGCGCTCATGCGCCGTCTGCGCGGCTGCCGGGGCCTTCGGGACGAGGGCTGACGCCTCAGCGCACCACGATGACGGTGCAGGGCGCGATCTGGACAAGCCTGGTGGACACGCTGCCAAGCAGCAGCTTTTCCACGTCATCCTTGCCCCGGCTGCCGAGGTAGATTTCGTCGGCCTTTTCCTCGCGGGCGATGCGGGCCACGGTTTCGGCCGGGCGTCCGGGCTCGGCCAGGGTGCGGATGGTCATGCCCCGCTCCCGGGCGATCTCCTCGGCATCGGCCAGAATCTTCCTGGGTTCGCGCATGATGTGGCTGAAGGTCTTGTCGCAGTCCTCGGCCTTGCAATCGAAAAAGGACAGGGCTTCCACGGCCGTGACCGCCAGGATTTCGGCATTTTCGCAACGGGCCGCGTCGAGCGCCCGTTCCAGGGCGCGTTGGGACAGCTCTGAGCCGTCCAGGCAAACGATGAATTTCTTCATGATTGTCCGCTCCCTTCCTTTGGTCGTGGTCGTTGTGGCGGCGGGGCTCAATCGACGTGGAGCACCACGGCGAAGGCATTGAACATGGCCCAGACCTTTTGTCCCTCGGCCAGATCGAGCTCGCGCACGCTTTTGGTGGTGACCAGGGCGCAAAGCCGCGTGCCGTCGGACAGGGTCACGATGACCTCGGCCGTAAGCTCGCCCAGGCGCACCAGCTCCACCTCGCCAAGAAAACGGTTGGTGGCCGTGGCCCGCGGCATCTCGTCGCAGGTCTCGAGCACCACCCATGGGGCCTTGATCTCGGCCGTGACGAACGAGCCTTCTGTCACGCCGAGGTTTTTGACGCTTTCGTTGGTGATCACCGAGGACACGGCATGGCCGCCCAGGCTTTCGACCACCACCCGGGACTGGATGTCGCCCTTTTGCACCTGGGCCACCCGGCCGAAAAAAGCGTTTCGGGCACTGGTGCGGCGGGTTTCGCGGGTGAGCACCTGCCGCTCCACCTTGCGGCGCTGCTCTTCGGGCAGATGCAGGAAGGCGGCGGTCAGGTCGGCCGTGGAATGGCCCAGAATACGCTGCACCACCGGCAGCGGCACGTCGTCGCGCAAAAGCTCCACGGCCCGGGACCGGCGGATGGTGCTCGGGTTGACCAGTTCCTTGGTGAAGCCGCATTCCTCGGCCCGCTCGTAAAATTTGCGCCGCACATGGCCCTGGTCCAGGTGAAAGAGGTTGCCCCGCAGCGAGGCGTAGGCCGGATCGTCGAACACGGCGGCCAGCGCATCGCCGAGCTCGGCCGGAATCTGGACCTCGCGGCCCTCGCCGCCGTTGCCGCCGCTGAAATTGACCGACAGGGTGTCGAGGTTGACGTCGGTGCGGTCGTTTAAGGCCAGGACCTCGCCGAGGCGCGCCCCGGTGTGGCGCAGCATCAGGTAGATCAGGCGCACCCGGTTGCGGGAGACGGCCACGTCGGGCCGGCCGGACCGGTCGGTCCAGGCGGAAAACGCCTCGGACAACCGTGTCAGTTCCAGTGTATCCAGGAACTTGACGTCATCGGGCACGGAAAAAATCCGGGCAGCCCGGAACCTTTTGCCGCCGGAATCCCCTCCGGAATCTTTCCCATCGATCATGCGTGCCCCCGTATGCTCACTAACCGGATATCATTTCCCGGCAAAGGCGGGAAAGTCAAGACCGGCGGCAGCGGCGCGGACCGGCCAGGCGTCACGACCGTCTGGCCACCACCTCGATCTCCACCAGCACGTCCCGGGGCAGTCGCGCCACCTCGACGCAGGAGCGGGCCGGGTAGGGCTTGGCGAAGAGCCCGGCGTAGGCCTCGTTTATGGCTGCGAAGTCATCCATGTTCTTGATGAACAGGGTGGCTTTGACCACGTGGTCCAGGCCGAGGCCCGCGGCTTCGAGGATGGACCGCACGTTGGCGATGGACTGGCGGGCCTGGTCGGCCACGGTCCCGGCCACGATGTCTCCGGTCGCCGGGTCGATGGGGGTCTGCCCGGAGACGAAGAGCAGGTCCCCGGCCCACACTGCGGGCGAATAGGGGCCGATGGGCGCGGGTGCGCCTTCAGGGACGACGATCTGTTTGGCCATGGGGGGCTCCTTGCCGCGTCCGATCGGACACGAATTTTGCGACAGTGTGCAGTGCCCCCCGGACGGCGTCAATCGGAGCGCGGTCCGTTGCCCATAAAAAAGGGGGCCCGAAGGCCCCCTCCCGCGCGTGCCGTATCCGACAGTCGCTTCTAGAACTTGTAGGTCAGGCCGAAAGCGACCTTCCAGGCGTTGTTGCCGTTGGCCTCGGACTGGCTGACCAGGCGATGGCCCCAGACGCTTTCCTGGAACTGACCGTGAGCCCAGCCGGTCTCCATGACGGCGGCCAGGTTCTCATAGATCATGTACTTCGTGTCGAAGTTCAGCC
This sequence comes from Solidesulfovibrio sp. C21, assembly GCF_047785625.1. NCBI lineage: Bacteria > Pseudomonadati > Thermodesulfobacteriota > Desulfovibrionia > Desulfovibrionales > Desulfovibrionaceae > Solidesulfovibrio > Solidesulfovibrio sp. C21. The sequence continues at coordinate 21,344 of NZ_JBLODY010000036.1, read as the reverse complement.
CCATCACGGACTCGTTGTAGGTCAGGTCGTGCCCCATGGTGAAGTACGAGCTGTTGAGGTAGAGCCGCGCATTGCGAAGGGCGCGCGGCGAGTTGTTGCCGCGCACGTACACGAAGGTCAAACGGTTGGTCAACTTGTCGATAAACGAGATGTTGTTCAGCGATGCGCCGATGCCGTAGTTGCCCACGGGATCGGTGTACATGTTGGAACCCTTGCCGAGTTCCTGGCTGCTGTCGAACAGGAAGCTGTTGCCCGGGCCCCACTGGGAACGCATGTAGGGCATACGCTCGGAGCCGTTCATGGTGGACTTGTCCTCGCCGGTGGACCAGAAGCCGAACACCTGCGGGGTGACCACGTCGAGGCCGGTGTATTCAACGCCGGCGTCGACCATCCAGCCTTCGCGCTTGGCGGCCTTGTGGTCGTTCATGGCGCCGGCGCCGTAGATCACGTCGGCATAGAACTTGACCGGATCCAGGGCCGAAACCTCAAACGCGCCACCGACCCAGAAATAGGGATTCTGGTCGTTCTTCCAATAGCCCACGGTCCCGGGTGTGGTCATGTTGGAAGAGCTGGCGGCGGACACCAGGGTGTTGGCGAAGTTGTTGCCCGATTCCGCGACGTCCGTGGTATCCTTGTAGGTGTAGTCGGCATTGCGGCCGGCCACGGCGACCATGCCCCACGGGGTGGCCTTGAAGCCGTCCACGGTGATGGGCAGGGCCAGGAAGTAGGCGTCGAGTTCGTCAGCCTTCTGGGTGGTCGTGGTGTCGTAGGTCCGGTTGGTGTCGATCAGGCGACCGAAACCGGCCATGGCCGACAGGGTCTTGTCGATGATGGGGGCGGTGATGACCAGGGCCGCCATCTTGTCGTTCCAGACCGGGCTGCCGTAGAACAGGCCGCTCTGGGGCAGGTTCACGTCCTGGAGGCCGGCCGTCACCTGGACGCCGTCACAACCGGGCAGCATGAACTGCATGTAGGCCAGGTCGACCTGGACGGCGGTGTCCGGGTTGGCGGCGGTAAAGGTGCCATGGCCCCAGACGTCTTCCACCTTGATGCCCAGGCGAAACTTCACGGCCTCGTTGGCGATGAAGTCGGAACGCAGGCGGAAGCGCTCCCAGATCTCGAAGTTATCCGAGGTCTTGGTGCCGGTCTTGTTCCAACCGGTATAGTTGCGGTTTTCAAAGAAGTTTCCGTAGACACGCGCATCACCGGTCATTTTGACCTCGGTGGCGGCATGGGCGGCGGCGAATGTGCCGAAGACCATGGCGGCCACGAGGGCAACTGAGGCGATTCTCTTCATTTTCCTTCCTCCAGTACAATTGAAGCGTTCCACGAAGGATACGCAGCCACGCGCCACAATCCCACGCTGGCGAGGGCGGGGATTGCGTTGATCTCCCTCTACGCTGGCAAACCGGGAAAACAAGTTACAAAAATAAAAGTATCGTCGGGAGGTGCTGCAACAAAAGGCGCTATCTCTGGAACAGGGCGGTCGTAGCGGTATTGCATTACCCAATCGTAATCAATTGCAAAAGAGTAACAGATATTCCCTCGCCTGCTCCCGAAAAATCGGGAGGAACCTTTGGCGGACAACAAAAAAGGGGGGCCCGAAGGCCCCCCTTGCGCGTGTGCCGTATCCGACAGCCGCTTTAGAACTTGTAGGTCAGGCCGAAAGCGACCTTCCAGGCGTTGTTCCCGTTATCCTCGGACTGGCTGACCATACGGTGCCCCCAGACGCTCTGCTGGAAGTGGCCGTGAGCCCAACCGGTCTCCATGACAGCGGCCAAGTTCTCGTAGATCATGTACTTCGTGTCGAAGTTGAGACCCATCAAGTACTCATTGGTGGTCAGGTCGTGACCCATGGTGAAGTACGAGCTGTTGTAGAAGTAGCGGGACTCGCGGATGGCGCGCGGCGAGTTGTTGCCGTGCACGTACACGAAGGTCAGGCGGTGGGTCAGCTTCTCGATGAAGGACACGTTGTTAAGCGATGCGCCGATGCCGTAGTTGCCCACGGGGTCGGTGTACATGTTGGAACCCTTGCCGAAGTCCTGGCCGTCGTCGAACAGGAAGCTCTTGCCCGGGCCCCACTTGGAACGCATGTAGGGCATACGCTCGGAACCGTTGCGGGTGGACTTGTCTTCACCGGTGGACCAGAAGGCGAACACCTGCGGGGTGACCACGTCGAGACCGGTGTATTCGACACCGGCGTCGATCATCCAGCCTTCGCGCTTGGCGGCCTTGTGGTCGTTCATGGCGCCGGAACCGTAGATCACGTCGCCATAGAACTTGACCGGATCCAGGGCGGAGACTTCAAACGCACCGCCGACCCAGAAGTAAGGATTCTGGTCGTTCTTCCAATAGCCCATGGTGCCGGGGTTAGCCATGTGCAGGGCACTGGCGGCGGACACCAGGGTGTTGGCGAAGCTGTTGCCCGAATCCACGGTGTCCGTGGTGTCCTTCCAGGAGTAGTCGGCATTGCGGCCGGCCACGGCGACCATGCCCCACGGGGTGGCCTTGAAGCCGTCCACGGTGATGGGCAGGGCCAGGAAGTAGGCGTCGAGTTCGTCAGACTTCTGGGAGGTCGTGTTGTCGTAGGTGCGGTTGCTGTCGATCAGACGACCGAAACCGGCCATGACCGACAGGGTGTTCTCGATCAAGGGAGCCTTGATGACCAGAGCGGCCATGTTGTCGCTCCAGACCGGGCTGTTGTAGAACATACCGCTCTGCGGCAGGCTCACGTCCTGGAGGCCGGCGGTGACTTCAACGGCACAACCGGGCCACTTGAACTGCAGATAGGCCTGATAGACCTGGACGGCAGTGCTCGGGTTGGCGGCCGTGAAGGTGCCATGGCCCCAGACGTCTTCCACCTTGATGCCCAGACGAAACTTCACGGCCTCGTTGGCGATGAAGTCGGAACGCAGACGGAAGCGCTCCCAGATCTCGAAGGTATCCGAGGTCTTGGTGCCGGTTTTGTTCCAACCGGTATAGTTACGGTTTTGGAAAAAGTTCCCGTAGATACGCGCATCACCGGTCATTTTGACCTCGGTGGCGGCATGGGCAGCGGCGATCGCGCCGAGGACCATGACGGCCGCCAGGGCCAAGCTCGTAAGCTTTCTCATTCTTCCTTCCTCCACAACATGCGGCTTTCGTTGGATACGAAGCAACGCGCTCACTTCTGCTCCGGTGGCTAATCCGGAGCCTGAAGTAGCCCTCTTCTACGCCCGGGGATGGGAGATGACAAGAAGTTAATTGCCAGTATGTAATTATTTAATTCCGTGATAGTTAATGTTGCCAGGAAAATATATTATACTGTTTTTATTATATAAAATACTGTCAACAAAGTGGAATATGCGACACTTTGACGATGACATCGGCGGGAAGGACGCCCGCGGCTGGTGCGGGCTTGGGAAATAATGCACGGCGTCCCGGGGGCGCTTAGGGAAGCCGGGCCTCGAGCCACAGGGCCGCGCCGAGGCCGGTCTTGATGCGGGCTTCCCTCTCGTCGCACAGCTCGTTTATCTTGGCGGTAAAGCGCACCGGGTCGTCATAGAAGCTGATCTGGTTGACGAGCAGGGCATCGCGCCCGGAGATGGGGGCCGGATCGGCGCTGCGCAGCCTGGCCAGGCGTTGGAGCGCCTGCCGCTTGGCGTTGACGACCTTGGTCGCCGCGGCCAGGGAGGCGGCGGTGATGGTGTTGCCGGTCAGTTTCTCCAGCGCGTCCTTGTAGCGCGTTAGCTCGGCCCGAAAGAGGTCGCGGTCGCCGGGGCCCTTGCACTGCGGCACTTCCATCACGTGCATGGGGGCGTGTTCGCCAAAAGCCTCGTAGGCCTTTTTCTTGCCGTCACAGGTGGTTTCCCCGACGATCAGGTCGCAGGACTCGGTATAGGGGCACAGCTTGGCCAGCTTGAAGCCGACAAAGGACTTGATGAGGTCGCAAGTGCTTCTCGGCACGAGGGTTTCGGCCTTTTCGGTGCCGGCCTTGGCCCCGGCGCACAGCCCCACCTGGAGGGCGTCGGCGGCCAGGGTGAGCTCCTCGGGCACGAACACGCAGAAGGTTCCCACCACCTTTTTTCCGGTCGCCTTGGTGTCCTGGATCTCCTTGATGCGCAGCCCGTGCACTTCGGACAGCACGGAATCGTTAGTTTCAATAGTTCTGATATGATACTATTGTAATAAACTATTCCCGCGATGCTAAAGGAATCCGGAAAGCGGCCGAAAAGGGGGTAAGATTCGAGCATCCGGCGGGAAGCCGGACCGCAAAGCCGCCAGGGAGGGAGGCACATGGCCCAAATCGTGTATATCGACGACCATCGCCGGGCACGGGAGCCGGTACGAGGCATAGCGACGAATTTGTCGCACGGGCGGCCCCAGCTCAGCGATCGGGACTTGTGGACCAGGGATTACAGGGAATCCGACAACATCATGTATGCGATCCTCAAGATCAAGGAGATACTCGACTATCACCTTTATTATGACGACGTCTGGCCGTATCTGCTGCTTTCGTTCCTGGAAGCCGTGCACAACACCACGCAGGGGGACGACAAGGCGTTGCCGGGCACCGGCGCTTCGCTCAAGGACTACGTGCTTTCGGCCGTCACGCCGCAAAACAAGCGCGACCTGTCCATGGTGCTGCTCTTGACCGACCTGATCGAAAAATCCCCGCACTATCGGGGCACCTCGTCCACCTCGTAACCTGTTTTCATGACGCATGACGCGGCCGGTCGCCCAGGCGGCCCGCCGGCCGGCGGTCCCCTCCCGGGAGGGGACCGCCGCGTCTTTGGGGGGCCTAGGCTTTTTCGATGACAATGGCCCCCTCGGCCTCGGGCGCGCGCAGTTTGCTGTGCTTCACCCCATACAGGAAATAGACGAGCATGCCGATGGCCATCCAGACCACGAGCCGGATCCAGGTTTCGACCGGAAGGCCTCCGGCCAGATACAGGCAACTGAGGCAGCCCAGAATAGGCGTCAGCGGCATAAATGGCGTTTTGAACGGGCGGGGCAGGTCCGGTTGCCTGTAGCGCAACACCATCACGCCGGCGCACACGATGGCGAAGGCGAACAGGGTCCCGATGGAGACCAGTTCGCCAAGAATGCCGATGGAGAAGAAGCCCGCCGCCAGGGCCACGGCCAGTCCCGTGACCAGGGTGGTCATGACCGGCGTCCCGTACTTGGGGTGTAATTTGGAAAAGGTGGACGGCAACAGGCCGTCCTTGGACATGCTGAAAAAGACCCTGGGCTGCCCGAGCAGGAAAACCAGGATCACGGACGTAAGCCCGGCCAGGGCGCCGAGTTTGACCAGGATGGACAGCCAGGGCATGCCGATGATGTCGATGGCCACGGCGATGGGATCGGACACGTTGAGCTTGGTGTACGAGGCCACGCCCGTCAGGACCAGGGCCACGAGGATGTAGAGGATCGTGCAGATGACCAGGGAACCGAGGATGCCGATGGGCATGTCCCGTTGCGGATTCTTGGCTTCCTGGGCGGTGGTGGAGACGGCATCGAAGCCGATATAGGCGAAAAAGACCACGCCCGCCGCGCGCACGATGCCCGAAAGCCCGAAGTGGCCGAAGTCCCCGGTATTGGCCGGAACGAACGGCACCCAGTTGGCGGGATTGACGTAGAACGCCCCGACCGCGATGACGAGCAGGACGATGAGGATCTTGAGCGCCACGATCACGGCATTGACCGTGGCCGATTCCTTGATGCCCCGGATCAGGACCGCCGTCAGCACGAGCACGATCAGGCAGGCCGGCAGATTGAACAGGGTGGTCGCGTGCGGCAGGGCGGTCAGGTCGATGCCCGCCACCCGGAGGTCCTTGGCGTAAGCGGCGATCTGGTACCAGCCCTCGGGCGTGGGCAGATGCAGCTTTTCGAAGACGGCGCCGGAGAGGTAGACGAGGTGCGTGCCTGGGGCGTCCATGAACTGGGGGGGGAGGTGGATGCCGAGGCTTTTGAGGAAACTGACCATGTAGCCCGACCAGCCCACGGCGACCGTGGCGGCGCAGACGGAATACTCGAGGATGAGGTCCCAGCCGATGAACCAGGCCAGCAATTCGCCAAGCGTCGCGTAGGCGTAGGTGTAGGCGCTGCCGGCAATGGGGATCATGGAGGCGAATTCCGCGTAGCACAGACCCGCGAAACCGCAGGCCACGGCGGCGAGCATGAACGACAGCACCACGCCCGGGCCGGCGTAATCCGCGGCGGCCTTGCCGGTGAGGACGAAGATGCCGGCCCCGATGACCGCGCCGATGCCGATGGCGGTCAGGTTGACGGGGCCGAGAGACTTTTTGAAGCCGGTATTGGCCCTGGCCTCTGCCTGAAGATCAAGAATGCTTTTTTTTCTCCACAGGTTGTCCATCGCATTTCCTTTCGGGCTTTTCGTGTTACATGCCTGAAGTGGAGTTCGCATGGAGCGAGAAACTGCCGCTGTATCCTCTCCTTGGACGACGTCTTGCAGACGGTTTGGCGTTGTGGTTCATGGTCCCCAGTCGATCCCATGCATTCCCTCAGGGCTTTTGGATGTAAATGCCGAAATGGGACGTGCATGGAAGTGACGCGCCCACGCCCGAATCTGACCCGGCGGGCGTAGTGCGTCCAAAAAGACCTTGTCGAAAAGGCCTTATGCGGGAAGGCCCCAGGCCTGGGGCGTTTCGCCGTGTTGCGGGCGCGCCCGGAGACGGCCGCCGGCGCATCGGGGTGCTCCCGAGTGCGCACGGCAACCGCATCCGTAGGCAGGGCGCGCGCGGTTATCCCGCTGTGTTTCGAAAGCGCGGCGACGCTTTCGCGCGTGGGTCCTACAGCAGGCTTTCCACCGGGGTGTAGGGCAGGGCAAAGGCGTCGGAAACGCCCTTGAAGGTGATCTTGCCGCCCACCACGTTGGCCCCGTTCTTGATCTCCAGGCGGTCTTTCATGGCCTGTTTCCAGCCCTTGGAGGCGATCTCCAGGGCGTAGGGGAGGGTGGCGTTGGTCAGCGCCATGGTGGAGGTCTTGGCCACCGCGCCGGGCATGTTGGCCACACAGTAGTGGATCACGCCGTCCACAACGTAGATGGGGTTCCCGTGGGTGGTGGGTTTGGAGGTCTCGAAGCAGCCGCCCTGGTCAATGGCCACGTCGACGAGCACGGAGCCCTTCTTCATGGTCCCCAGCATGTCGCGGGTGACGAGCTTGGGGGCTTTGGCGCCGGGAATGAGCACCGCGCCGATGACCACGTCGGCCTGGGCGACGAGCTCGCGCAGGGTGGCGGGGCTGGACATCAGCGGGAAGCAGTTCTTCGGCATGATGTCGCTTAAGTAGCGCAGGCGGTCCAGGTCGAGGTCCAGGATGTAGACTTTCGCGCCCAGGCCGCAGGCCATCCTGGCCGCGTTGGCGCCGACTTCACCGCCGCCGATGACCACTACCGTGGCCGGATCGACGCCGGTGACGCCGCCCAGCAGCACGCCCAGGCCGCCGTGCTCCATCTCCAGGTACTTGGCGCCCTGCTGCACGGCCATGCGGCCGGCGACTTCACTCATGGGGGTGAGCAGCGGCAGCGAGCCGTCGGCCTTCTGCATGGTCTCGTAGGCGATGCCCACGCACTTGCTCTTGAGCAGCGCATGGGTCTGCTTCTCATCGGCGGCGAGGTGCAGGTAGGTGAAAACGATCTGTCCCTCGCGGATCAGGTCGTACTCGGCGGGCATGGGCTCCTTGACGTGCATGACCATTTCGGCGCGGTCGTAAATTTCCTTGGGAGTGGCCACGATCTCGGCCCCGGCGGCGGCATAGGCGGCGTCCTCGAACCCGCTCCCCGCTCCGGCGTTTTTCTCGACCAGGACGGTGTGACCATGCTGGCACATGACTTCCACGCCGGGCGGGGTCATGCAGACGCGATTCTCTTCGGATTTGATCTCTTTGAGGATGCCGACGATCATTGTTCCATTCTCCGGATTGTAGGTTGCGGGTTGCCGTCGCCCGGGGTGGCGACTTTTCTTAATAAAGCAACTTTCTTGCCATTTTTGGAATTTTGTCGCTCTTGCCCCGAACGAGGTGCTCTTTTTGGAATTTCTTTTTTGTAACATAAAAAGAAACAATAATTCCAGATGATTGTATCGCACCGTACCCAAGGCAGGCGGACGGCGTCGCGAGGCTGGCGACATTTTTGGGGACGGTGCGGCGGGGGAAAAACGGAACGATCACGGAGATGTGGCACACAATCGTGCCATTCCATGGCCTATGAAAACGTATCTCTATGAAAAATAAAAAGAAATGAAATGGAACGAAAACGTTCCAGTGTTTCGTTATGTTGCCAACCCATGCTTGCGCAGCTTGTTGAGCAGAGTGGTGTGGGAGATGCCGAGGTCCCGGGCCGCCTGGCGCAGGCTTTTGTCGCCTTTCAAGGCGCGGGCAACGAGGGTGCGCTCGTACTCGTCGACGGCGGCCCGAAGCGGCTGGACATCGCGGGCCGCCGTCGACCGCCGGGGGCCGGACAGGGGGCCGCGCGCCAGCTCGTGGGCCAGCAGCACATACTGCACGCCGATGACGTCCTGGTCGCACAGGATCGCGGCGCGCTTCACCACGTTTTTGAGTTCCCGCACATTGCCCGGCCAGTGGTGGGCCATGAGCTTGTCCCGGGCCGCCGCGTCGAAGGTCATCATGTCCTTGCCGAGATTGGTCAGGATCTGGAACAGGAAGTGCTCGGCCAGCACCAGGATGTCCTCGGGGCGCTCCCGCAGCGGCGGGATGTGCAGGGGCAGCACGTTTATCCTATAATAGAGATCCTCGCGGAACTGCCGTTTTTCCACGAGCTGTTCCAGGTTGCGGTTGGTGGCCGTGATGAGCCGCGCGTTGACCGTGATTTCCCGCTCGTCGCCGAGGCGGCGCAGGCGCTGGTTCTGGATCAAGCGCAGGATCTTGGCCTGGGCGCCAAGGGGCATCTCGGCAATCTCGTCGAGAAAGACGGTGCCGTCCAAGGCCACCTCGAAGAGTCCCGGCCGGCCTTCCTTTTTGGCCCCGGAAAATGCGCCGCCGACATAGCCGAAGAGTTCGCTTTCGAGCAGCGCCTCGGGCACGGCCGCGCAGTTGATGGCCACGAACTGGCCCGTGCAGCCGCTGCCCGTATGGATGGCCTGGGCCAGCAGGTCCTTGCCCGTGCCGGACTCGCCCCGGATGGTGATGACCGCGTCCGTTGGCGCGATTTTTTCCGCCACGGCCACGACCTGGCGCAGCGCGGCGCTCGTGCCGATGATGTCGCCAAACCCGACCTGGTCGGGCTCGTAGATGGACTTGGCCAGGTTGCGCAGTTCCTGGGCGTCCCGGGCGATTTCCACCGCGCCCATGATCGCGCCGGAGGCGTCGGTGATGGGGCGGCCGGTCGCGAAATATTGCAGGCGGTTGCGACCGCGCAGGATGCTTTTCTTGATGTTGTTGTAGCGCTCGCCGTTTAAGCACCGCAGGAGGGTGGTGTCGGGCAGGTGGAGGTTGCGCACGTGCCGGCCCACGGCGTCCGCGTCGGTGCAGTGGAAATACCGGCGGGCCACGCTGTTTAAGAGCGTGATGTGCCCGGAATCGTCCACGGCCACGATGGACTCGTCCACGTTGTCGAGCACCGTGAGCAGGAGCTGGGCCTGCTTTTCGTGGGGCAGGGCGTCGATGAAGGTGATCTCCACAAGGTCGGTGAAGTCGGCCAGCATGGCCAGGATGTCCTCGCGGGGGCAGCCGCCGTCGCGGGGGGCGATCTCCAGGTAGATATGGGCGAAACCGTCTTGCTGGACCACTTCCATGGCCACGATGTTGAGGCTGTGGCCGGCGATGACCGAGGAGATGTCGGCCACGATGCCGATGCGGTCCTTGAAGTTGAGGTGCAGTTTGCTCATAGGGAGGCCCGGTCGGGTGGTCCCTTTACAATATAAGGAAAAGGTTGACGGCGAAAGGGGGGGCAAGCGGGCGCGAACGGCTTTTTCGGCGATTTCGCCAGGGCCTCAGTCCCCGCCGCCGCGCAGGGCCTCGATGGGGTCCAGGCCGGCCGCCTTTCGCGCCGGGCTCAGGCCGAAGACCAGGGCGATCAGAAACGCCGCCAGCAGCGACAGGAAAAAAATCTTGGGCGACAGGCGCAGTTCCAGGAGCCCGAGCCGGGACAGCGATTCGCCAAGCGCCACCCCGAGCCCGATGCCGCAAAACGATCCGGCCAGGGTGAGGTAGAGGGCTTCGGATAAAAACTGGGCCGTGATCGCCGCCTTGGTCGCGCCCACGGCCTTGCGCAGGCCGATTTCCACCTTGCGTTCGCCGACGCTCAAAAACATCAGATTGGCCAGCACGAAACCGCCGACGATGATGGCAACCGCCGCCGTCACCCCCAGAAAGGCCACCAATCCGCCGGTGAAGGCGGTGAGGAATTTGAGGATTTCGCTGGCCGAGATGATGGTGAAATCGTCGTTTTCCGTGGGCCCGAGTTTGTGCAGATGGCGCAGCAGGGCGCGCAGGTTGTCCTTGGAGGCGTCGATATGCTCGGGGTCGTGGAATTTGACCCGCAGCCCGCGGAAATACTTGCGGTTGAGGTTGAAGCGCTGGGTGAGCGTGGTGATGGGCATGATGATGCGGTCGTCGATGGTCACGTCATGGCCGCCGCCGGTAAGCCCCCGGTAGGCCAGCCGGCCGACGATCTGCACGGGCAGATTGCCGACCTGGATGGTGCGGCCGATGGGCGAGGCGTCGCCGAAAAGCTCCTTGGCCGGCTCGTCGCCGATAAGCGCCACCTTGGCCGCGTGGGCGATGTCGTCGGCCGAGAGGTCCCGACCTTCGGCAAGGGGCCAGTTCCAGGTCTTGGCGTAGTTTTCCGTGGCTCCGACCACGATCGGGGATTCGTGGTTCCTGTTGCCGTACTTGAGGGTTATGGCCCGCACCGAGCGCATGGGCAGCACGGCGTAGGCCCCGGGCAGGGAGCGGGCGATGGTCCGGGCGTCGGTAAAGGACAGGGTGTAGACGCGCTGGCCCACGGGCCTGTTCTCGATGTCCCCGCCGATGACCATGACCGCGTCCGGTCCGAAAAAATCCACGATTTCGAGGGCTTTTCGCCGCGCGCCGTCCACCGAGGCCACGATGACGGTGAGCGCCGCCACGCCCATGGCCACGGCGGCCACCACGAAAAGGCTCCTGGCCTTATGGGCCCAAAGGGCCAGGCCGGCCATGCGCTGGATGCGCCACAGGGTGCGGGCGAGTCGCCCGGCGCTACGCCACGCGGCCGTCATGGACGTGGATCTGCCGGCCGGCGTAGGCGGCCGTTGACTGGTCGTGGGTGACGACGATGACGGTCTTGCCCGAGTCGCGGTTGATCGAGGCGAGAAGTTCCATGATCTCGGCGCTTGTGCCCGAATCGAGCTGGCCGGTGGGTTCGTCGGCCAGGATCAGGTCCGGGTCGTTGATGAGCGCCCGGGCCAGGGCCACGCGTTGCTGCTGGCCGCCGGAAAGCTGGGAGGGCTTGTGCCCGGCCTGATCGGCCAGGCCCACCTTGGCGAGCAGTTCCTCGGCCCGGCGGCGCAGGACCTGTCCGGGCGTCGGGCTGTAGAGGCCGGGGAGCAGCACGTTGTCGAGGGCCGTGGCGTAGGGGATGAGGTAGAAGCTTTGAAACACGAAGCCGATGGCCTGGTTTCGCAGCTCGGAGAGCGCGTCGTCGTCCAGGGTGCCCGTGTCGCGGCCGGAAAAAAGGTAGCGGCCGGCGGTGGGACGGTCGAGGAGGCCCAGGATGTGGAGCAGGGTGGATTTGCCCGAGCCCGACGACCCCATGATGGCGGCGAATTCGCCGGCCGCAATGGCGAGCGTCACCCCGTCGAGCACGGTGTGGGCGATGCCGGCCATGACGTAGGTGCGGGTCACGTCGGCAAGCTCGATGAGCGCGGGGCGTTCCCCAGGGGCGGCCGGGGCGGCGGGGGAGGTCATCGTGTGGTCGGCCGGTTGGGTTTGGGCGCGTTTATGGCCGGCGCGGCAAGGCCCGGCAGCACGATGCGGGTGGCCACCTTTTGCCCTGGCGCGATGCCTTCGAGCACCTCGGTCTCGTTGAGACCCTCCAGGCCGAGTTTGGGGTGCAGCTCGTGCACGGCGCCGCCGTCCCCGACCGCGAAGACCACCTGCCGGTCGCCGATCCACTTGAGCGCGGCGTTGGGGATGATGCAGACGTTCTTTTTTTGCTGGACCACGATCTGGCACTGGGTGGTCATTTCCGGGCGCAGCCGGATGGATTCCTTGGGGTCGAGGCGCACCAGGGCCTGGTAGTAGACGATGTTGTCGCGGATTTCCGGCTGGGGATAAATCTGGTTCACGCTGCCCATGAAGGTGGTGGCCGGGTAGGCGTCGACCCGAAATTCCACGGGCAGGCCGGGGGTGACCTGGCCGACGTCGGTTTCGTCCACGTAGATCCACATTTCCAGGCGCGCGGGGTCGAGCACGGTGATGAGGTTGGCCACCTGCAAGCCGGCCACCACGGTTTCGCCGGCCTGGGAGGTGACGAAGGCCACCACGCCGTCGATGGGGCTGACGATGCGGGTGTAGGAAATCTTGGTCTTGATGGAATCGATGACGGCCTGGGCCTCTTCCATGGCCTTTTGGGCCTTGATGCGCTCCTTGACGAATTCGGTGGTCAGGCGAACCTGCGAGGCCTGTTTGGCCAGGACCTCGTTTTGGCCGACCAGGGCGTCGCGGCGGGCGGCCTCGAGCACGTCGCGGGCGATGAGCGCCTTGCGGAAGAGCTCATCCTGGCGCTTGAGGTTGCTTGCGGCGTAATCGCTTTTGGCCTCGGACAGGCGCTGCTCGGCCTGGGCTTCGGCGATGCGTTTGGGGTAGACGGCCTCGACTTGCTCCAGTTCGGCGTTGGCGCGCGCGAGCTTGGCCTCGGCTTCGTCGAGGCCGGCGCGCAATTCCCGGTCATCGATGACGGCGATGAGCTGTCCCTTGTGCACCGCGTCGCCGACCTTGACGTTCATTTCCTTGATGGTGCCGGTGGCCCGGGCACCGATTTTGACGATGGCCCCGACCTGGGCCTTTATAATGCCGGTCGCTTCGAGGACCTTGCGCACGTCGCCGATTTTCGCTTCGGCCGTGGCCAGCACGCGGGGCGGTTCGGCCTTCTTGTTGAAGTGTTTCCAGGCGAAAAGCCCGGCCCCGGCGATGACGGCCAGGAGAAAGAGCCACTTGAATATGCGCATGCGGTGTATCCGAGGAGTCGATTTTGCCGTCGTATAGCCCGAAACGGGGGGTGGGGCAAATCGCAACGGCGTTTCGGACGCCCGGCGCGCCGCAGACGCGCCGGGGCATCAAAACGGCGAGATTTTTTTCCAGAACGATTTCTTGTCTTTCGGCGGCCCGGGCTTGGCCCGGTTCCGCTCCACCTTGCATTCGACCATGGCGAAGGATTCGGTCTTGCCGCCGGAGCAGCCGAGGAAGATTTTCACGTGGTAGCTGTTGTTGTTATACAGGAGAAAGTACTCGAGTATGGTCTTGCCGCCCGGGGCCGGGGCGGTCGTCGCCGGCTGGCCGTATTGGGTCGTGAACTTGGCCACGGCGGCCTGAATGTTGCACGTCTCGTCCAGGGGCTCGGAGGGCGAAAGGGCGAAGCTGTCCTTGAAGATGCAGCTGTTGTCCAGGATGTTTTTCCCGCCGGCATTGTTCGGCTGGGCGATGTAGGACTTCTTGGAGAGCAGGTCGCCCAGGGCCTGGTTGGGCCGGAAATCCTGGGCGGCGGCCGGAATGACGGTCGCCAGGACGAATAGAACGGTCAGCACCGCTTGGCGCATGGTCTCCTCCTTGCCGATGAGCCCCTGTGGCCTTTTTCCCTTTGCGGATGTTTCCCCATACACCAAAGTAAGGAATGATATCCTGAAAAAAGGTGAGACCTTACAAAAGGTAAAAGGTTTGGGAAGGGGAGAGCGCGAGAGGGGAGAACCCTTTCTCGAAAGGGTTTCCCCTCTCGCATCGTCTTTCCCTCTCCCCCTAACCGCCGAGCTCGGCGATCCAGCCGGCCACGGGTTCCTCGATGATACGGCGGATTGCCGCGAGCCGTTCCGGCGTTTCGGCCTCGAAGCGCAGCACCAGCACCGGCTGGGTGTTGGACGCGCGCAAAAGCCCCCAGCCGTCGGGAAAGGTCAGGCGCACCCCGTCCACGTCGATGACGTCGTAGCGCCCCTTAAAAAAGTCGCGCGCCTTTTCCACCACCGCGAATTTGATGGCGTCCGGGCAGTCCATGCGGATTTCCGGGGTGTTGACCGTCGCCGGCCAGTCGGCAAGCATTTGCCCGAGCGGCACGTTCGAGGCGGCCACGATCTCGGCCAGCCGGGCGGCGGCGTAAATGCCGTCGTCGAAGCCATAGTAACGGTCGGCGAAAAACATATGCCCGCTCATCTCGCCAGCCAGGGTGGCATCCGTCTCCTTCATGCGCGCCTTGATCAGCGAATGGCCCGTGGCGGCCATGATGGGTTCCCCGCCGTGAGCGGCGATGTCTTTGTAGAGCAGATGGCTGCACTTGACCTCGCCGATGACCGTGGCTCCCGGATGCGCGGCCAGCACGCCCCGGGCGTAGATGGCCAGCACCTGGTCGCCGTAAAGCAGCCTGCCCGACTCGTCCACCACGCCGATGCGGTCGGCGTCGCCGTCGAGCCCGACCCCGAAATCCGCGCCCTCGGCCACGACCCGCGCCGCCAGATCGGCCACGTTGGAAAGGATCACCGGGTCGGGATGGTGGTTGGGGAACCGGCCGTCCGGCTCACAGAAAAGCGGAATGACCGTGGCCCCGCACTGGCGCAGCACCTCGGCGCAGATAAGCCCGCCGGCCCCGTTGCCGCCGTCGACGACCACCGTGACCGGCCGGGCCAGCACCATCTGTTCGGCCACATGCTCGATGTAGGACGGCTTGATGTCGTGCTCGCAGACCATGCCCGCGCCGCTGGCGAACTCGCCGGCGGCCATGATGTCGTAAATCTCCCGGATGGCATCGGTGTGGATGGTCGTCTCGCCGGACCATATTTTGAAGCCGTTGAATTCCGGTGGGTTATGGCTGGCCGTGACCATGATGCCGGCCTTTCGGGCCAGGGCCTTGACCCCGTAGTAGAACCCCGGGGTCGGCACCATGCCGAGACAGGTCACGTCGATGCCGCAGGCGGCGAGCCCGGCGGCCAGACGCGCCTGGTATTCGGGCGAGGTCAGGCGGCAGTCGTGG
This sequence comes from Solidesulfovibrio sp. C21, assembly GCF_047785625.1. NCBI lineage: Bacteria > Pseudomonadati > Thermodesulfobacteriota > Desulfovibrionia > Desulfovibrionales > Desulfovibrionaceae > Solidesulfovibrio > Solidesulfovibrio sp. C21. The sequence continues at coordinate 6,172 of NZ_JBLODY010000036.1, read as the reverse complement.
CCGAGCACGGCACGCATCTGCCCCCGGCGCGCGAAAAAGGTCCCCGCCGCCCGGCCGAGCTGTTCCACCCAGTCCGGGTCGAAATCCGCATCCACGATACCCCGGATGTCGTAGGCCCGGAAAACCCCGGGCAGCACTGGCTTCATGTTTCCTCCTGGCGCGTTCGGTGAAACGGTGGAGAGGCGGGCATCCCTTGACCTTCCCCCCCATCTCTCCTATGCCGCCTTGAATGAACTGGGATTGGGACAAGCTCACGGAGCAAAAACGCCGTTACGGGTCGCAGATGCCTGACCCGGGCCGCGTCGGCGAGGACCTGGGCAAGAAATTTTCCGCCCTGCGGGAACGGCTCCCCGGCGGGCCGAAAATCATCATCATCGTCGTGGCGCTCTTATGGATCGCCAGCGGCATCTACATCGTCGAGCCCGACGAGGCCGGTGTGGTCCAGCGGTTCGGCGCCTATGCCTACACCACCGGTCCCGGACCGCACTACCATTTACCGTTTCCTGTCGAAACCGTAAAGACCCCGAAGATTTCGCAGGTGCGCCGGGTGGAGATCGGCTTCCGCTCCGTCTACGGCCGCCAGGGCGAATCGTTGCAGAACCGCCGCGTGCCCGAGGAGTCGCTCATGCTCACGGGCGACGAGAACATCGTGGACGTGCAATTCAGCGTGCAATACCAGGTCGGCAACCCGGTGGATTACCTTTTCAAGATCGCTCAGCCCGACGAGACGCTCAAAAGCGCGGCCGAGGCGGCCATGCGCGAAGTCATGGGCAAGGCCAAGATCGACTCCGTGCTGACCTCGGGCAAGCTCAAGGTGCAAACCGACACCAAGGATCTTTTGCAGTTCATGCTCAACCTCTACGATTCCGGCATCGAGGTGACGGCCGTGCAGCTCCAGGACGTGCACCCGCCCCACGAGGTAGTCGACGCCTTCAAGGACGTGGCCAGCGCCCGCGAGGATAAAAGCCGGCTCATAAACGAGGCCGACGCCTACTCCAACGACATCCTGCCCAAGGCCCGGGGCCGGGCCGCGGCCATCCTCAACGAGGCCGCCGCCTACAAAGAGCAGACGATCCGTCAGGCCAAGGGCGGGGCGGACCGCTTTGCGGCCCTGCTTGCCGCGTACGAAAAGGCCAGGGACGTCACCCGCGAGCGCCTGTATATCGAGACCATGGAAAGTGTTTTCGCCAATCCCGGTGTGGAAAAGATCATCCTCGGCAGCGATGCGGCCGGCAAGGCCGTGCCCTACCTGCCGCTCGGGGCGCTGCCCCAGGCCGCCGCGCCGGCTTCGACCGCTCCGACGCCCAAGGCCACGCCAGCCACGGCGGGCAAGGGAGGCCGGCCGTGAAAAATTCCATGATCGTCACCGCCGTGGTGGTCTTTATCGTGCTCGTGGCCGCCTTCCAGACGGTCTACGAGGTGGACCAGACCGAAACAGCCATCGTGCTCCAGCTTGGCAAGCCCACCGGCGACACCAAGGAGCCGGGACTGCACGCCAAGATACCCTTCGTGCAAAACGTGGTCTTTTTCGACGCCAGGCTCCTGCAATACGACGCCAAGGCGGCCGAGGTCCTCACCCTGGACAAGAAAAACCTGGTGGTGGACAACTACGCCCGCTGGCGCATCACCGACCCGTTGCTCTTTTACCGGACGCTGCGCACCGTGGGCCGGGCCCATGCCCGCCTCGACGATATCATCTATGCCGAAGTGCGCGTGGCGCTCGGGCAGTACACCCTGCAGGACGTGGTTTCGGAAAAGCGTGCCTCGATCATGAGCGAAGTGACGAAGAAATCCACGGATCTGCTCGCCCCCTACGGCATCCAGGTGGTGGACGTGCGCATCAAGCGCACCGACCTGCCGCCGGAAAACGCCCAGGCCATCTACGGCCGCATGCGGGCCGAACGCGAACGGCAGGCCAAGCTCTACCGCTCCGAAGGCTACGAGGAGATGGAAAAGATCAAGTCCGCCGCAGCCAAGGACCGTACCGTGATTTTGGCCGAAGCCGAGCGGCAGGCCCAGGTGCTGCGCGGCGCGGGCGATGCCGAGGCGACGTCGGTCTGGGCCGCGGCCGTGGGCAAGGACCCGGATTTCTTTTCCTTCAGCCGCAGCCTGGAAGCCTACCGCAACGGGCTCTCCAAGGACACGCGCCTGATCCTGACGCCGCAAAGTCCCTTTCTCAAGTATTGGCGCTAACGTTGCGCCCTTGAAAAATACCTCGGTATTTTTTGTAAAAAATAAGTATTCAAGCGGGTTATCGGAATAAGAAGTACGCATCCCGAGGACACGAACGAGAGGCGGGCCGCAACGGCCCGCCCGTGCTCCATGTTTCCATCGTATGACGCCGGTTGCATTCTCTGTGGAGTATGCTACCGGAGAGCAAATTGCCTGTATCGTTCACGCCATGCGGACACCGCGCCAGCCTTGTAACCGGGAGGGGTTGCCGGGCAAAACAGCGAACAAGGAGTCCCTGGATGTCTGATGTCTTGCGTCTTGTGCTATTTGCAGTGCTTTTTGCGGTTTTGTGCGTTCAAGCCCATGAGTTGAGTTCTCCCGGAAGCCGCTCGCTGGTCAGAAGCCTTTTCGCCAATTCCACGGCGAAGGCCTCGGCGGCGCGCCATCCCGAGCCGCTTCGCTCCCGCGCCTTGGAGTTCCGGGGGCTCACCCCCGTGCCCATGGCTTCCGGCGAGTAGTCCTCGCCACGCGCCTGCGGGCTCTTGGGGCCGCCCGGCATCCGTCGGGCAGGCTTGACAAGGCGCGCGCATTTGGCGGAAGGTGCGACGCCTGTGCGCCCGAAAAGGCGCGGGCGTCATGCCGCCGTGCGTCCAAATAGCCCGGCATTCCCGCAACACCCGAAGGGGGAGACGATGGTTCTGGAGCTGATCCGGCCCGGCACGAAAATCAATTTTCTCAAGTACCGCAAGCTGGCCTATCTGATCTCGGCCGCCGTGATCGTGGCCGGTTTCGTGTCCCTGGCCGTCAAGGGCGGACCGCGCTACGGCGTGGATTTTTCCGGTGGCCTGTCCATTCAGGTCCGTTTCGCCAAGTCCATGGACGTCACGCTGATCGAAAAGGCCGTGGAAGGCGTGGGCCTGCAAAACGTGGTCGTGCAACGCTTCGGCCAGGACGACGCCAACGAATACCTCATCCGAGCCTCGGAAAGCGAAGCGCACCAGGAATCCATCCGCGCGGCCGTGGAAACGGCCCTGGCGAAGAACCTTCCTGATTCGGGGTATTCCATCCAGCGCCTGGAGATGGTCGGCCCCAAGGTCGGCGCGGACCTGCGCGGCAAGGCCCTGGAAGCCATCTTCTATTCGGTGCTGCTGATCGCCATTTATATTTCCGGCCGGTTCGAGCAGCGTTGGATGGCGGCGGGCATCATGGCGGCGGGACTTGCCGGCGGCATTTACGTGCTCAAGCTCTTCGGCGCGTCCACGGTGTGGCTGATCGTCGCGGCCATGCTCATCACCCTGGCCCTGTGCTACGTGCTACGGCTCAAATACGCCCTGGGGGCGGTGGTGGCCGACCTGCACGACATCCTGGTCACCATCGCGCTCTTTTCGCTGATGAACAAGGAATTCGATCTGACCATCGTGGCGGCGCTGTTGACCATTCTCGGTTATTCGCTCAACGACACCATCATCGTCTACGACCGGATCCGGGAAAAGAACCGCACTGTGGGCAAGACCATGCCCTTCGAGCAGGTCATCAACCTCAGCATCAACGAGACGCTCTCGCGCACCATCCTGACCGCCGGCACCACGCTCCTCACGGTGGTCTGTTTGTATTTCTTCGGCGGCGCGGTCATCCACGACTTCGCCCTGGCCATGCTCATCGGCATTCTGGCCGGCACCTATTCCTCGATCTTCGTGGCCAGCCCGCTCCTGATGGACGTGGGCTCGGGACTGAAGCCGCGCTCCGGCGCGCCGGCCCGGGCCGTTCCCGAGGAGACGACCGAGACGGCCGGGGCCTGATTCCCGCCGCCAGTCGCCGTCATTGCCTGAAAAGACAAAAGGGCCGCTTCCCCGGGAAGCGGCCCTTTTTGATGGCGTCTTGGGCGGCAGGAATCACTTCGCCGGCTTGGCGGTGCCTTGCGCGGCCTGATAGCTCGCCAGCTCCTGTTCGGTGCGGTTATAGTTCGTCAGGGCCTCTTCCTTGGCCTGCCGGTAGCGTTCGGCGGCTTGGGGGTTGCCGTCGCGTTTCGCCTCTTCCTCGGCCTCGGCGTAGCGAAGGTAGGCGTATTTGCTGTGCTTGAGCTTTTCAGCCAACAAGACCCTCTGGTCGGTGTCCTGCCAGTGATTTTGGCGCGCCGAACAACCGGCGGACAGCGAGGCCGCAAGGACCAGAAGCAGACAGGCGACAAGGTGGAAACGGAAAGAACGGGTTGTATGCATAACGGTACGTGGGGGTTATCGGCCCTTGGCGTCCGCAACCGGGACGACTGGCGTTAGAGCCGGATGTTGACGATGCCTCCCTGGGCCACTTCGACGACCCCGCCGAGCGGCACCTGCACGGAACCGCCCAGGGGAATCTCGACGGTTCCCGTTGGAGGTGTGATCGAGACGGCCCCGGCCGGGGATATGCTGACGGCACCCGGGGGCCCGGCCTCGAAATGGCCGGGCGGCAACGCCTCGAAACGGCCGGGGGGATTGGCTTCGGTCTGACCGGCCGGCGTGATGGCGTCAGACATGATCTTCCTCCCGAGGCGACGGTTGCGCCTCTTGGGAGAATATGCCCGAATTCCGGCCGACAGGCAATGGCAGGGCCGCAACCCTCGCCGGGAGCGCGCGGGAAGCGGTTGTCCGGCCTGGAAATGCGGCTGCATGAAATCGCGGTAATCTTTTCGAGCGCGCGCGGGAATCAGGCGGCCCGGGCCTGACGCTTGGACCGCACCAGGGTGTCGGCGGCCTTGCCGGCCAGATAGAGCACGCCGCGAAGCAAAAGCGGGTAGCTGGAAACGTCGGGGGCTTCGATTTGCGGCAGCAGGGGAGAGGTGTCGCCGTCATGGCGGCCGGACAGGCGCTTGCGGATGGCCTGGGCCTCCTCGTTGCGGCTGTTTATGGCCAGGCTTTTGCCGATGGCCCGTTCGGCCAGATCGGGGTGGCGCAGGAAATGGTAGGCCTTGGACAGGCCGAGATAGGCGTCGGCGTTTCTGGGGGCCAACTCCAGGGCATGGCGGAAAAGCGCCACCGCGGCGGTGTAGTGCCGTTCGCGCAGCAGTTCGTTGCCGAGAGCCAGAAACGGGTTGAACCCGACGTCGTCGTTTTTGAGCGCATCGATGAACTGGTCGCGCAGTTCGATAAATCGTCTGGTCCTGGCGCAGGCCGAGGCCGCCTGCTTCATGTACTGGCGAAAGCGTCTGGCGCTGCCCTTGGCCTGCCAGACGCGGGCCAGGCCCAGGTAGGCCTCGACGAAAAGTTCGTTTATGGCGAGCGCCCTGTGGAAGGCCATGATGGCCCGCTCGTAGTCGCGTCCGGCCAGGGCCAGCATGCCCATCTCGAAATATTTCGGGGCGGCGTCCGGGGCTTCGGCCACGGCGGCAAACCCCTTTGCGGCGGGTTCCGTCTCGCCGGCGGCCTCCTTGCGGGCTGCCCGGGCCAGGGCGGCCTTTTCCGAAGCGGTGAACCGGGCCATGTGGGCGGCCATGAGCAGGTGCTTGTCGAAGGTGTCCTGGGAATAGGGGCGCAGGCAGATGCCGGCCACGCCGAGTCTGACCGCCGCCAGCACCTCGTCCCGCCGGCCGTCGAGCATGGTCAGGATGACCGGCAGCCCGGCCAGACCGGCATCGGCGCGCAGCGCGGCCACGAAATCGCGGCCGTCCATGTCGGCCAGGGCGGCGTCGCACAGGACCAGATCGAACCCGCCCCGACGCAAAAGCGCCAGTCCCTCGATGCCGCTGGTCACGTGGCGCGCGGCCGGAATGCGGGCACGCTTGAGGAATTCGCGGTCGATCCTGGCATGTCCTTCGCTGTCGGTCACGATGAGCGCGGTCTTAAATATCGTCAGGGGCGGATGGGGAACGGTCATGGCCAACGTCCTTTGTGCTGCCGGTTGTCGCCGTTTGCACAAACCGTATCGGCCGGTCTGGAAGATGCTTTAGGTATAAAGATTATGGAAAGAAAGTGCGAGAGGGGAACCCTTTTTGAAAAAAGGGTTCCCCTCTCGCGCTCTCCCC
>NZ_JBLODY010000035.1:0-40112 GCF_047785625.1 Solidesulfovibrio sp. C21 | reverse complement strand
CGGACCCCCACCCTCCCCAAAAACTTTCAATAGTCATAATATAGAGAGATAGCTTGTTTTTTTAAAAGACTGAAAGCCGGATTCCTGTCACGTCCTCCCCGGCGGGCGTTCAAGGTTCTCTCTGTTCATGGATAGAAAAAAGACACCGCTCTGCACGGCGTATCATTTCCATCCACATTTCATCCTAAATTCGTATAGTTTATAGACACGGAAAAATCCAAGCCGTTGGCCAAGCTGCTTTTCAAAGAGGCTCCCACACGGAAAGCGAATTGTCATATTCATATAAATTAAATAAGATCAAAGCATTATATTGAAATAGATCACGCCTTGAATGAATTCCCGACAAAAAAAGTTCCTAAATGGCACGACGGATGCTATGGGGGAAGACAAACCCCAAGGAGGCATTCACCATGCGTAACAGCATTCGTATCCCCGCCGCATTAGCCCTGACCCTGGCCCTGGCCGTTCCGGCCCTGGCCCAGACCACGCATCAGCATAATGCTCCGGCCGCACCGGCCGTCACGACCGATACAGCCAAGACCGCCACCCCGGCCGCCCCCCCCGTGGACCCCAACAAGGTCTACCTGCTTCGCCAGGACTACATCGCCAAGACCGCCGAACTGCGCGGCAAGCTTGTCGCCCGCCAGGCCGAGCTGGAAACCCTGCTCGCCACCAAGCCCGGCGACACCGCCGCCGTCACCAAGCTGACCACTGAAATCAGCGCCCTGCGCGGCAAGCTGTTCGAACAGGACACCCTCTTCCGCATCCGCTACGCCAAGGAAACCGGCACCCCCATCCGCATGACCCGTCACATGGGCCGGATGGAAGGCATGATGATGGACGGCATGATGGGCGGTAAGATGATGATGGGCCCCAAGAGCGATGCCGACTGCAAGATGATGGGTAAGGACAAGGGCATGATGATGATGGGCAAGGACATGATGCAGGGCAAGGGCATGATGCAGGGCATGCAGCATGACATGAAGGCCATGAACCACGGCGCGACCGGCGCCATGCCCGCCATGAACGGCGCCATGCCCGGCCATAACATGCCCATGCCCGCCGCCAACGCCCAGAACACCCCGGCCGCGGCCGCGCCTGCCGCTCCCAGCGCTCCCGCCGCTCCGGCCAACACCGCCCCGACCAACCAATAACCATGCCCCACGACGCTAACCACGCAGACTCACGGAGAAGCCCCATGCGTACCGCCATAGCCGCCTTCGCCCTCATCGCCGCCCTGGCCGCCGTCCCCGCCGCTTACGCCGCGTCCCAGCCGGCGCAGGACACCACGGCCGCCGAAAAGATGTTCTCCACCATGGACACCAACAAGGACGGCGTCCTGACCAAGGAAGAATTCGCCGCCCACCACATGGCCGACGACTTCGCCAAGGCCGACAAGAACGGCGACGGCAAGGTCACCCGCGACGAATACCTCGGCCACGCCTCCGGCATGAAGATGCAGTAAGAAAGGGCAAAGAGGATGCGAGAGGGGAAACCCTTTAAAAAGGGTTCTCCCCTCTCGCGCTCTCCCCTTCCTAAACTTTTTAACTATACACGCTAGCTACCGACAACACCCCGCCACTATTGAAAGTCTTTGGAAAGGGGGTCTGGGGGAAAACTTTTCTTCAGAAAAGTTTTCCCCCAGAACTCTTTTTAGCATCCCCTCCCTTGCCCTTGCCAAGCGCAACCGGCGGCGCTATCAAAGCCGCGTTGTCCTCAGGGCGGGGTGAAAGTCCCCACCGGCGGTATCCCGGCAATCCGGGGAGCCCGCGAGCGCTTCGCGCCGACGCGACACGGACCCGGCAAAACCGGTTTCCGACGGAGGCATCCCTCCAGGTCGCAACGCAAGGACCCCATCCGGTCCTTCACGGCATGAAGGTCAGCAGACCTGGTGCGAGGCCAGGGCCGACGGTTACAGTCCGGATGCAAGAGGAGCAGACGGCATTCCCCTCGCCGGCATCGGGCCGGCGTGAGGCCGACGGGCCGCTTTGGCGCGGCTTGTCCGGTCGTCTCCATTTCCGCCCTGATTCTGGCAAGCCAGGACCGCGTACGGAGCACGCCATGAATCAGACCTATTCCGGTGTTCAAAACGAGTATCAGAGTGTGGTGCGGGCCATCGAGGCCATGCGCCAGGGCAAGGGCGTCGTCGTGACCGACGATGCGGATCGCGAGGACGAGGGAGACCTCATTTTCGCGGCCGAAACATTGACCGTCCCGCAGATGGCCATGCTGATCCGCGAATGCAGCGGCATCGTGTGCCTGTGCCTGACCGCGGCAAAGGCCGAGCAGCTCGAGTTGACCCCCATGGTCACGGTCAACACCTGCAAAAACCGCACGGCCTTCACCATCACCATCGAGGCGGCCGAAGGCGTCACCACCGGCGTTTCGGCTGCGGACCGGGTGACGACCGTCAAGACGGCCAGCGCGCCGAACGCCAAGCCCTGCGACCTGGCCCATCCGGGCCACGTGTTTCCGCTGATCGCCAAGCCCGGCGGCGTGCTCGAACGCCGGGGCCATACCGAGGCCACGGTGGATATGGCCCGGCTGGCGGGGTTTGCCCCCTGCGGCGTCCTTTGCGAGCTGACCAATCCCGACGGCACCATGGCCAAGGGCGCGCAGATCGAACGCTTCGCCGCGGCCAACGACTTCCCGCTGGTCACCGTCGCCGCCCTGGCCGCCTACCGCCAGGCTGTAGGCGATATGTAAGAGTAGAGAAGAGAAGAAGGTGCGAGAGGGGAAACCCTTTAAAAAAGGGTTCTCCCCTCTCGCGCTCTCCCCTTCCTAAACTTCTTAACGGTTACGGATGTGTCGCGGATAACACCCCGTCATTATAAAAAATCTTTGGAAAGGGGGTGCCGGGGGGAGAACCTTTCTTTAGAAAGGTTTCCCCCCGGCATTCATTTTTTCATTCCCCCTAATCATCACGGCGGGCGAATTGCCGCTGGTCGGCCTGGCAGACAGGGCAGCGCCAGTCGTCGGGCAGTTTTTCGCCGGGCGTGCCGGGTTCGATCCCGCCTTTGGGATCGCCGCGTTTGGGATCGTAGGTGTAGCCGCACTGCAGGCAGATATAGCGATCGAGCGCCATGACAAGCCCCCCTTTGTTGCGTTCGGACATGCGCCTAACGCCGCGGGAGGCCGAGGTCAAGCCGTGTCGGGGCGGCAGGGGATCAGCCGCATCTCCTGCTGCGGCGCGTAGCTACAGTCGTCCCCGGCCTGATGCCCATACGTGTCATTGAAGTTCTTGAAGCAGTCGATGTCGGCCATGATGAGCGACAACGGTTGCACGCTTCGTTGCAGCCGTTTGAATTCCTGCCTGAGCTTCTTGTCGAAATACCTTCTGTTGAAAAGGCGCGTCAGCCCATCCTGGTTGGCGAGGATTTCGATTTTGCGATTGGCTTCCTTGAGTTCGAGCTCCATGCGTTGGGCGTTTACGATAATCAAGGACGCCATGATCCCGAAGATAGTGAAGCAGACAAACGCACCTTCGAATAAGACCGTGCGCATATCCAGTGAATGCAGCATTTTTCCACCCTATCAGGTTAACGCGCATGGTCAATGACCTAAAAGAGCATTGGTCAGCATATCGCGAAGCCGGTCCGGCAGAGATCGGGAGGAAAAGCGCCCTCCCAGGGCGGGACCACGCGGGCGGACGGCCTGCCCTTCCCGCGCGCCAGAAATCCCGATCGCCTCGGCCGGTCATAAACGGCCAAAGACCGGGGCGTATTCGCGGCTGCAGGTCTTTACACCCCTAAAATCATATCGTTTTTTCTCGTCCACGCCCTGCCGTTTTTCCGCTTTGTTCTCTGCCCAAATGGCCTTGTCTGTCTAAACATGTCTAGACATGTTTCGGGATTACATAACACTGCCCATACAATATATACCTGTTATTTCGAATAGATACAATGCCGTCTTCCTGGCATGCCGCTTGCTCTTGGGAAAAGAAATACTGGAGAACGGCATATGGAAGAAATGGAACAAAAGATACTCGTCGTAAATGGCGCGGAAAAGACGGTAATCTATCCACACAAAAGCACGCTCGCCGATGTACTGCGGGAAAACCTTCATCTGACTGGGACGAAAGTTGGCTGCGCCCAAGGACAATGCGGCGCATGCTCCGTCATCATCAATGGCAAGGTCGTTCGTTCCTGCATCACAAAAATGCAGCGCGTGCCGGACAAGGCCAACATTACAACCATCGAAGGCATCGGCCAACCCGGCCACCTCGCCCCGCTCCAACGGTCCTGGGTCAAGCACGGCGCGGCCCAGTGCGGATTTTGCACACCGGGATTTATCGTCTCGGCCAAGGGGCTATTGGACGAAAACCCGAGCCCCAGCCGCCAGGAAGTGCGCCAATGGTTCCAGGAGCACCGCAATGCCTGCCGCTGCACCGGCTACAAGCCCCTGGTGGATGCGGTCATGGACGCCGCCGCCGTCATGCGGGGCGAAGCCGCCCCGGACAGCCTCGACTTCGTCATGCCCGCCGACCGGCGCATCTGGGGTTCGACCTACCCGCGCCCCACCGCCGAAGCCAAGGCCACGGGCACCCTGGATTACGGCGCGGACCTCGGGCTGCGCCTGCCCGAGGGCACCCTGCACCTGGCCCTGGTCCAGGCCGAGGTCCACCATGCGCTGATTAGGGGCATCGACACTGCCGCAGCGGAAAAGATGCCCGGCGTGCTCCGGGTGCTCACGGCCAAGGACGTCCAGGGCAAAAACCGCATCTTCGGCCTGGTGTCCAATCCCAACAGCAAGGGCGACGGCTGGGAACGGCCCATTTTGTGCGACACCAAGGTCTTCCAGTACGGCGACGCCGTGGCCATCGTCTGCGCCGACACCGAAAAGCAGGCCAGGGCGGCCGCGGCCAAGGTCCGCCTCGACCTGGAGGAACTGCCCGCCTACCTGAGCGCCCAGGAAGCCATGGCCGAGGACGCCATCGAGATCCATCCCGGCACGCCCAACGTCTATTTCACCCAGCCGCTCGTAAAGGGCGACGACCCCGAAGAGGTGTTCGCCCGCGACGACGTGGCCGTCGTGGAGGGCGAATTCCACACCAGCCGCCAGCCCCACATGCCCATCGAGCCCGACGTCGGCTTCGCCTACATGGGCGAGGACGGGCTGCTCCACATCCACAGCAAGTCCATCGCCGTGCACCTGCACGCCTTCATGATCGCCGCGGGGCTCGGGCTGCCGCCGGACAAGATCGCCATGATCGCCAACCCCATGGGCGGCACCTTCGGCTACAAGCTGAGCCCCACCATGGAGGCCCTGCTTGGCGTCGCGGTGCTGGCCACCGGGCGTCCGGCCTCCCTGCGCTACACCTACTTCCAGCAGATGACCTACACCGGCAAACGCTCGCCGTTTCACATCAAGGCCAAAATGGCGGCGGACAGGAAGACCGGCCGCATCCTGGCCCTGGAACACGACTACAGCGTGGACCACGGCCCCTACTGCGAGTTCGCCGACGGCCTGACCGGGCGCGGCATCCAGTTTATCGGCGCGGGCTACGACATCCCGAGCATCCGGGGCATGGGTCGCGCCGTGGCCACCAACCACTGCTGGGGCGCGGCCTTTCGCGGCTTCGGTGGTCCCCAGTCCTTCTTCGCCGGGGAATCACTGGTCGATGAGATGGCCCTGGCCCTCGGCATGGACCCGATCGAATTCCGTCTGGCCAACTGCTACCGGCCCGGAGCCACCACCCCCACCGGCCAGACGCCGGACGTCTACTGCCTGCCCGCCATGCTCGAAGCGTTGCGGCCGCGCTACAAGGCCGCCAAGGAACGGACCAGGAAGGAGTCGACGCCCGAGGTGAAAAAAGGCGTGGGCATCGCCCTTGGCGTCTACGGTTCGGGCCTCGACGGCGCGGACAGCGCCTCGGTCTTCGTCCAGTACGATCCCGACGGCGGCGTCACGGTCGGCGCGTCCTGGGAGGACCATGGCCAGGGCGCGGACATCGGCGCCGTGGGCACGGCCCACGAGGCCCTGTTCCCCATGGGCATCCCGCCGGAAAAGATCCGCTTTAGCTGGCCCGACAGCTCCAAGCAGCCGCCGGCCGGCCCGGCCGGCGGCTCGCGCTCCCAGGTCGTGGTCGGCGGCGCCATCCGCACCGCCTGCGAAGCCCTGCTCGCCACGGCCAAAAAGCCCGATGGCACCTTCATGACCCATGCCGAGCTCGTGGCCGCTGGCAAGCCCACCCGCTTCGACGGCGTCTACACCGTTCCCGGCACGCCCTGTTCGGCCGAAACCGGCCTCGGCAGCCCGTTTCTGGTCTTCATGTACGCCATCTACCTGGCCGAAATCGCGGTGGATGCCGCCACGGGCAAGGTGACCGTGGAGCATATGACCTGCCTGGCCGACATCGGCAAGGTCAACAACCGGCTGGTCACCGACGGCCAGATCTACGGCTGCATGCTCCAAGGCATCGGCTACGCCCTGTCCGAGGACTACGAGGACGTGAAAAAGCACTCCTCCCTGGCCGGCGCGGGCTTCCCCTTCATCGAATCCGTGCCCGACGACTTGGAGATCATCTACTTCGAGGACAATCCCCGCGCCTACGGCCCCTTCGGCGCGGCCGGCGCGGGCGAGGGTCCCATGGCCAGCCCCCACGTGGCCATCACCAACGCCATACGCGACGCCTGCGGCGTCCGGGTGACCAGCCTGCCGGCCAGGCCGGAAAAGGTGCTGGCCGCCCTTCTGGCCGACGCCAACTAGGCCCGCGTCCGCAACGCCCGAAAAACAACCAACCTGCCCATAAGGAGGCGTTTCATGTCCACCGTCACCGCATTTCAAATGGCCGACATCCTTTTCACCGGGGCCGGAGCCCTGGCCAAGCTGCCCGAATCCATCACCGGCAACGGCGGGAAAAAGCCGCTTGTCGTCACGGACAAGGGCATTGTGAAGGCGGGAATCAGCCAGAAGGTGGAAGCGGTGCTGACCGAGGCCGGCATCCCCTACGCGATCTACGACGAGACCGTGCCCAACCCCACCACCGGCAACGTCCACGCCGCCCTGGCCCTCTACCGTTCCGAAGGCTGCGACTGCCTGATCGGACTCGGCGGCGGCAGCTCCATGGACACGGCCAAGGCCTGCGGCGTTCTGGCCACCAGCGGCGGGGACGACATCCTGGCCTATGCCGGGCCGGGCACCTTGAAGGCCCCGCTGCCCTGTTACATCGCCATCCCCACCACGGCCGGCACCGGCTCGGAATCGACCTGCATCGCGGTCATCACCAACGACACGGGCGCGCACAAGGTGAAGTTCGGCGTGGCCGACCCGCGGCTTCTGCCCAGGGTGGCCATCATCGACCCGCTGCTCATGACCGGCCTGCCGCCCTTCATCACGGCGGCCACGGGCATGGACGCCATGACCCACGCCGTGGAGGCCTACATCTCGCTCGGGGCCTCGGAATACACCGACGCCCTGGCCATCGGCGCGGTGCGGCTCATCTTCAAGTACCTGCGCCGGGCCGTGGGCAACGGCGGCGACATCGAGGCCCGGGAAAAGATGGCCTACGCCCAGACCATGGCCGGCATGGCGTTCAGCAACGGCGGGCTCGGCATCGTCCACTCCCTGGCCCACCCCCTAAGCGCCTTTTACGGCATCCCCCATGGCGACGCCAACGCCCTGGTCCTGCCCCATGTCCTCGAATTCAACAAGATCGTGTGCCGCGAAAAGCTGGCCGACGTGGCCCGGGCCGCGGGACTCACCGACCTTGGCCCCTATCCCGAGGACACGGCCATCGCCGCCATAAGGCGCCTCGGCGCCGACGTGCGCATCGCCGCCACCATCTCCGAGGCGGCCGCCCGGCGCGGCGTGACCGTCGACAAGGCGGACATCCCCGCCCTGTCCAAAGACGCGATGAACGACCCTTGCACGCCCACCAATCCCCGGGTGCCGACCGTGGTGGACATCGAGGGCCTCTATACCCGGTGCTGGTAGCGGCCCGGCCCCGGTAGCGAGCGACCCCGCCCCGTCCCGTTCCCGGTCCGCCCGGGGAGGGACGGGGCCTTTCGACCGACGCGCCGATCCTGCGGCGACGGTCGGTGGAGCCTCACTCGAAACACAAGGAAGCAAGCCATGAAAGCCTCGGATATCGCGGTCTGGTTGTGTGTCGCCCTGGTGCTCGGCCTGTTCGGCCTCGTGCCCGGCGTGTTCGAAGCCTTCAACGACTTCTCGCGCGATCACGACTTCCTCATGAGTTTTATCAAATTCGGCGTGCTGTGCACCTTCGGCGAGGCCCTCGCCCTGCGCATCACCGCCAAGACCTACAACCGTTCCGGATTCGGCCTGCTCCCCCGGTTTCTCATGTGGGGGATCATCGGCATGGTCATCAACGCCTCGTTTATCATCTACGCCATGGGCGTGCCCCATCTGGTGGCGGCCCTGGGCCTGCCCCTGCCGCCGGACGCCCTGGCCGGGGACTCACTGGCCCAGAAGGCCGGCATGGCCTTTTGCGTGAGCGTGGCCAACAACTTCCTGTTCGCCCCGCTTTTCATGACCGTCCAGGCCGTGCTCTCCATGCACATCGCCGAAACCGGCGGCACGCTGGCCGGCTTTTTCTCCACCGTCCATATCAGCCGCTCGCTGGGCAAGATCGACTGGAACATGTTGTGGGGCTTCGTGTTCAAGAAGACCCTGCCGTTTTTCTGGGTCCCCTGCCACACCATCACCTTCATCCTGCCGACGGAAATGCGGGTGCTCTTCGCCGCGGCGCTCGGCGTGGTGCTCGGCATCATCCTGGCCATCGCCAGCCTCAAAAGCGAACAGCAGACGGCCATGGCCTAATCCCGGAGCCACTCCCACAGCTCCCCACCATCAACCGCACCACCCAAGGGGGAGGTCATGCGAAAGTCCATCCTGTGCCTCGCCGTGCTGCTGGTCCTTGCGCCCTGGGGGCAGGCCACGGCCGGCACGACCAATGCCCGGGACTACGTGCCCCTGCCGCCGGGCACCAACATCATCAACCTCTACTACTCCCACGGCTTCGGCAACGAACTCTATGCCCGGGACAAGAAAGTGAGCGACAACGCCAATCTGACCAGCAACATGGGCATCCTGCGCCCCATCCACTACATGCAGCTCGGGCCCTTCACCATCGACCCCCAGGCGGTCATTCCCTTCGGCGAGGTGGAGTTAAACGGCGAACGCTCCTCCGGCGTCGGCGACATCACGTTTCTCTCCACCATCTGGTTCGTCAACAACATGGAACAGGGTTACTACTTCGCCTACAGCCCCTACATCACCATTCCCTCCGGTCCCTACCGCCGGGAAAGCCCGATCAATCTCGGGGCCAACCGCTGGTCCTTCAAGCAGGAACTGGCCGTGGGCAAGCGGCTGGCCGACAAGGCCTGGCTGGAACTCATCGCCAACGCGGAGTTTTTCACCGACAACATCGACGCCCCGGACGCGGACCACAAGCCCGTGACCTCGTCGAAAGACCCGCTCTACGGCGTGGAGTTTCACGCCAGCTACGACCTGACCAAGGACTTCTTCGTGTCCGGCGACTACTACTTCGCCTATGGCGCGGAAACGACCCTGGACGGGGCGCGGCAAAACGACCGCACCTGCACGCACACGGTGGGGGCGAGCTTTTTCTACATGCTCAACCAGCACCTCCAGCTCATGGCCGATTACAAGCTGCCGGTGGCCGTGCAAAACGGCATCAAGACCAACAGCATCACCCTCCGGTTGGCCTACGTGTTCTGATCCGAACGGGGCGGCCGGCCACGAACCGGCCGCCCCAGACCGGCGCACCATGCCGGGCGTCCAGGATGATCCGCACACCCTCTCGAACGGTCAGGGCGCGTCCGGGGCCTCTCCCCCGCCTCCTGAAGGCCGCCGCGCCCCGCTTTCTCCCCACCCCTTTTGCCGCCGGCCCCGGACCTTCGACCTTCCGGGACTATCACGAAACCTTCTTGCTCGCGTGTTTGTTCCATGGTAGTAGTACGACACGAAACCCTCCTTGCCGCAGGCCGAACGTCATTTCCACCGGCTAAAAAGGAACGGGAAGCAGTATTATGTCGATAAGCGCCCTGTTGCGTGCGCCCTCCGGCCCGGATGCGGCCATCATGGCCGAGTACCACGGCCCCTTCATGAGCAGCATGAGCGGTCCGTACTTCATGCTCAACGGGCTCAACGCGCCGTTCTGGGAGAAAATCCGCCAGGCGCGCGCCCAGTTCCATGTCGGCCGGGACGCGCACTTCCTGCATGTCCGGCCCTATATCCTCCGTTCCTGGCAACGTTCCCGGGCGGCCCATGTCCCGTCCGTGGGCCTGCCCGTGGCCATGATCGGCCCCGTGGAATTCCAGGAAGTCCTGCGGCGGCACGCCTTTCTCGTGGACTGCGCCAGTCGCGTCATGGAGGAGCTGCTCGAAAATATCCTGCCGTCGAAAAGCTGCATCGTCTTAACCGATGCCGACGGCGTGTTTCTCCATACCGTGGGCGACGGGGAAGGCTACGGCCGGGGCTCGTGCTGCCTGATGCGGGGGCTTATAAGCCGCGAAGCCGTGGACGGCACCACCTCCATGGGCATCTGCCTGGAGGAAAAAATTCCGGTGTGCGTGCTCGGCTGCGAGCACTACAACCCGCATTTCGACGGCTGGTCCTGCGCGGCCGCGCCCATCTTCGACAACGAAGGGGAACTCGTCGGCACGTTGTCCCTGACCCTGGAGCGCGACAAGTTCCACCAGCACACCTTTGGCCTGGTCATCGCGGCGGCCAAGGCCATCACCGAACAGATGCGGCTTCGGACGCTGCTCCAGGAAGTCCAGACCGTCATGGAGCTTTTGGGCGAGGCCGTGGTGGTGCTGGACGCGGGCGGCAGTCTGCGGCTGATGAACCGCTACGCCAAGCGGCTTTTCCATGTGCGCGGCGACGTGGTGGGCCGGAATTTCTCCGGCATCGCCACCGAGGCCGGCGGCAAGAGCCCGGCGTTTCCAGACAAAAAGGTCAAGGACGGCGAATGTTCCATGCAGCTGGCCGACGGCACGCCGCTGCACTGTCTTTTTTCCTCGTCCCCCATCCCGGGAGGCGGACTGTGCGTCACCCTGCGCGAGACCCGGCGCGTCCACGCCCTGACCAACCGCCTGACCGGCGCCAAGGCGGTCTACGATTTCGGCGACATCATCGGCGACAGCGCGGCCATGGGGCAGGCCCTGCACCTGGCGCGGGTTGCCAGCGGCAACGGCATGACCACCCTGCTCCTTGGCGAATCGGGTGTGGGCAAGGAACTTTTCGCCCAGGCCATCCACAACGGCGGCGAACGCCGCCAGGAACCCTTCATCGTGGTCAACTGCGGGGCCATCCCCCGTGATCTGGTGCAAAGCGAGCTCTTCGGCTACGAGGCCGGAGCCTTTACCGGCGCGGCGGGGCAGGGCGCGCCGGGCAAGTTCGAGCTGGCCGACGGCGGCACGCTTTTTCTCGACGAGATCGGGGACATGCCGCTGGCCGCCCAGGTGAGCCTTTTACGCGTGCTGCAGGAAGGCGAGGTGACCCGCATCGGCGGCAAGCGCCCGAACCGGGTGGACGTGCGGGTGGTGGCGGCCACCCACTGCGACCTGGGCCAGGCCGTGGGAAAAGGCACCTTCCGCCAGGACCTCTATTACAGGCTCAACGTTCTGGTCATCCAGGTGCCGCCGTTGCGGCTGCGCCTGGGCGACGTCCCGGTGCTGGCCCGATTTTTCCTGGACAAGATTTCCCGGTCCCTGCGCAAACCCCTGACCGGGTTCACGCCGGCCGCCCTGGCCTGCCTGGAGGCGTACGGCTGGCCCGGCAACGTGCGCGAGCTGGAAAACTGCATCGAACGCACGGCGGTGGTGGCGGAGGGGTCGGTCATCGACGTGGCGGACCTGCCCCCGGAAATCGGCCAACAAAAAAAGCCCGTCGCCGAGGCCTCCCCCTTCCCGGCCCCGGCACCGGCGCTTAAAACGGCCCGGGAAGACCAGGACTGCGAGGCCATCGTCACGGCGCTGCGACGCACCCGGGGCAATGTGCGCGCGGCGGCCAAAGAGGTCGGCGTGACCCGGGCCACGCTCTACGCCCGCATCCTGCGCTTCGGTCTCGACGTCCGGGACTTCCGCGAGGTGCAATAACCGGCGTTGCCGGGCCGGCCGCCACGCCGCACTGCCCGCCGCCGTAAAACCGCGCCGCACCATTCACACCGCCCCCAAAAGCCCGTCCTACGCTTTACGGAAAGATTGTCCGTTGCCGACGGCTCCACGCCAAGGCCCCGTTGTTCCGATCCGTGGGCTATGCCCCAACCACCCAGAAAAAATACCTTTTGCCCAGAGTCTGCCGCGCATTTCGCTCGCGCCGGCATTCGGGAACGCCCTTGGCCGCGTTGGCGGCCCCCAAAAGCGCAATGCCCAAAATGCTAGACAACACCCCCAATTCTGTTTAGGATTTATTAGTCATAGAGATAAGGTGGAAATACAGTCCACCCCATAGTATCGACAAACCACCCAGGATAGCGGAAACAAGCACCCCGATATCAGGGTAGCGACAAACACTGTACGCTTGAAGCGTTCTCTATAGCCTCTATACGGAATGCTTTGTTCAACCCTCTAAAAGGAATTGCCAGGATCATGCATATCAAGAAGATTGTGGATGATGTTTACCGCGTTTCTGTAAACATCGAGGACAAGAATTATCTATTCGAGGGCATTTGGCCGATCCCCCACGGGATTTCCATCAACGGCTACCTCATCAAAGGCGAGAAGAACGTCCTTATTGACCTGACGCAAAACATCTTCGATTTCCCCAAGGAATTTACCCGTCAGATCGAAGGGGCCAAACTGGAAGTCGAGGATATCGACATCCTGGTCATCAACCACATGGAGCCGGACCATTCCGGCTGGCTGCGTGAATTCTGCAAGAAAAACACGAAAGCAGTCATCTATTGCACCAAGAAGGCCATTCCGCTGTTGCAGGCCTTCTCCGATGTGCCGGCGGATAGGGCCATCGCCATCACCGACGGCATGGAACTGACGGTCGGGGATTACGAACTGCAGTTCTTCGAGACCCCGAACATCCACTGGCCGGAAACCATGATGACCTACGAGCGCAAGAGGAAAATCCTTTTCTCCTGCGACGCTTTCGGCTGCTACGGGAGCATCGAGGAAGACAAGATCTTCGATGACCAGATCTCGCAGGAAAAGCACGAGTTCTACGAGAGCGAGGCACTGCGCTATTACGCCAATATCGTGGCCACGTTCTCTTCCTTCGTGCTGCGCGGCTTGGAAAAGCTCAAGGATCTGGACATCAAGATCATCTGCCCCTCGCACGGCATCATCTGGCGGGACAACCCCTCCGTCATCATCAACGACTACAAGCGGTACGCCGAGTACAGCAAGGGTCCGGCGGAACGGGACGTCACCATCATCTGGAGCAGCATGTACGGCAACACCAAGCAGGTGCTCAACACCATCATCGAGGTGCTGCGCAAGCGGGACATTCCGGTGCATGTGTACCAGGCGCCGGGCGACGACGCCGGATACGTGCTGGCCAGCGCCTGGAAATCGGCCGGCCTGATTTTTTGCATGCCGACCTACGAGTACAAGATGTTCCCGCCCATGGCCCAGATGATCGAGGAACTCCTGGTCAAGAAGGTCGCCAACAAGAAGGTGTACCGTTTCGGCTCGTTCGGCTGGGTCGGCGGCGCGCAGAAGGACTTCGAGGCCAAGACGGAGAAATCCGGCTGGGACATCCTCGGCCACTATGAATGGCAGGGCGCGCCCACCGAGGCCGACCAGGAGACCATTCGCACGGCCATGGAAGGCTACTGCGACACGCTGATCGACTTTACCAAATAACCTTCCGTCTCATAACGGAAATGCAAAAGGCCTTCCCATCGCCAGAGCGACGGGAAGGCCTTTTTTTGCGCACCGCGACCATACGCTTCTCCCCCTTTAAAAACTTTAGGAAGGGGAGAGCGCGAGAGGGGAGAACCCTTTTTAAAGGGTTTCCCCTCTCGCACCCTCTTTTCCCCTCCCTCTCCCTCTTCCCTATCGCAATTGGCTGTCCTTGCTGCCGCGGCGGTTGTACGGGGAAAAGGCGACCTGATCCCGGTCGCGCTCCTGCTGGCAGGCGACGCAAAGCCGCACGCCGGGGAGCGCCTTGCGCCTCGCCTCGGGGATGGGCTCGCCGCATTCCTCGCACTCCGAGAGGCTTTCGCCACGGGGCATGCGGCTGCGCACCCGGGCCACCTCGTCGGCTATGGAATGCGCGATCTGATCCTGCACGGCCCCGTCGCCGGCCCAGCCATTGGCCATGGTTCGCTCCTTTGTCCACGCCTCGACGGCTCCCGTAGCAAGCAAAGTCCTGCCCCGGAAACCGCCTTCCCTAACCTATAAGGATGGTTCCTCCCGGCGCGGCGTCAAGAGCCCTGACCGCAGGACGCCTTCCCGGGGCCGCGCTTCGGGCCGGCCGGGGCCGCAATGCCGCACACCGTGGGTACGACGGTCTCGCCCCTGGCCCTGGCCACGGCAAGCGCCTGTTCATAAAGCATCGTGAGTCACCTTTCCCGCGCAGGGGGGCCGCGTCGCCTGTGTCCGGCATGGGCTCGCCCCGGCCGGTCTTGCTGTCGATGTGGAAGCAGCCGTTACGAATTCTATGACGCGTCGCCGTCCTGGCGCGACTGCCGGTATTTGCTGACCGCCTGCCGGGTGATGCCGATGAGCCGGGCGGCGATGGACTGGTTGCCGCCGGCGCGGCGCAGGGCTTCCTCGATGAGCAGTTCCCGGGCCTGCTTGAGCGTGGGCAGGCGCGGGCCGAACCCCAGCAGATCCGCCGGGACCGCCCCGTCCGCCGAAGTCGCCGCGTCCAGGCGCACCGCCGGGTCGAAGCGCAGCACCGCCCGGAAGGCCTCCGGCCCGAGGGTCGCGCCCTCGGCCATGCGGGCGGCGTCGTGGACAAGGTGCCGCAGTTCCCGGACGTTGCCCGGAAAAGCGTAGCCCCCGAGCAGGGCGGCGATGCCGGGCACGTCGGCCCGGGGGCTTCGCCCGCCCTCGCGCGCCGCCTCGTCGAGGAAGTGTTCGATCAAAAGCGGCAGGTCGCCGGGGCGTTCCCGCAGCGGCGGCAGGGCCACCATATGGCCGCGCAGACGAAAGTAGAGGTCGCGCCGAAACGTGCCCTCCTCCTGGAGCGCGGTCAGGTCCTGGTGGGTGGCGGCGACGATGCGGGCCGTGGACTTGCGCGAAACGTCCGAGCCCAGGGGGGCGTATTCGTCTTCCTGGAGCAGGCGCAGCAGCTTTTTTTGGGACTGCGGGCTCAGG
Source organism: Solidesulfovibrio sp. C21 (assembly GCF_047785625.1). Taxonomy (NCBI): domain Bacteria; kingdom Pseudomonadati; phylum Thermodesulfobacteriota; class Desulfovibrionia; order Desulfovibrionales; family Desulfovibrionaceae; genus Solidesulfovibrio; species Solidesulfovibrio sp. C21. The sequence continues at coordinate 24,846 of NZ_JBLODY010000035.1, read as the reverse complement.
TCGCCGATCTCGTCCAGAAAGAGCGTGCCGTCCCGGGCCGTCTCCACCAGCCCGGCCCTGGCCTGGGCCGCCCCGGTGAAAGCCCCCCGCGTGTGGCCAAAAAGCGTGTCCGCCATCATGTTGTCGTCGAGCCCGGCCATGTTGACGGCCACGAATTTGCCCTGCCGGCGGCTGACCCGGTGGACGGCCCGGGCGATCAGCTCCTTGCCCGAGCCGCTTTCCCCGGTCACCAGCACCGGCCAGGCGGTATCGGCGATGGCTTCCACGTAATGAAAGACCGTGCGCATGGTCTTGTCCACGGTGAGGATGTCCGCGAAAAGCTCCGGGCTATCGAGCTCCTCCTGGAACAGACGCTGGCGCAGGGTGCTGTTTTCCCGGCGCAGCTCGAAAATTTCGATGGCGTGCTTGATGCCGGCGATCAGCGTATTGCGCGATTCGGTCTTGACGATGAAGTCGAAGGCGCCGAGCCGGATGCAGTTGACCGCGGTCTTGATCTCATTGAGCCCGGAAATGACCAGCACCGGCAGTTCCGGGTGCTCGGCCAGGATACGGGGAATAAGCTCCTCGCCGGCGACATGGGGCATCATCAGGTCCACGGCCACGGCGCAAAACTGGTGCTTCCCGAGCATCTCCAGCACCTGCCGGCTGTCGGAGAGCGCCACGACGTTGTTGATGCCCGAGGCGCGAAGCGCGCTTTGGAAGCTGCGCAGCCACGATTCCTCGTCGTCGACCAGGAGCACCGGATAGCGGGGCGAGGCCCGCTTGGCCCCGGCCCTGTCCGTTCGCGTCTCCACCGTGGCCACTTCCTTGTCCGTCTCCCGTCGGAGTTCGCCGCGCCCCATCACACCGCCCCTTCCCGGCCGCGCCCGCACACCGGCAGGCGCATCTCCACCCGTGTACCCGCCCCCGGCTCGGAAGCAAAGACCAGCCGGCCGCCGTGCTCCTCGACGATATTCGAGGAGACCGAAAGCCCGAGTCCCGTGCCGCCGGTCTCGCGCTTGGTGGTGAAAAACGGGTCCATAATCTTGGAGACGATCTCCGGCGCGATGCCCGAGCCGGCATCCGTCACCCGCACCACCACCGAGCCGTCCCCGGGATCGACCAGGGTCTCCACGCGGATGGCCTGGTCGCGGCAGGTCAGGGCCTCGCAGGCGTTGACCAGCAGGTTTATGACCACCTGGGAAAGCTTCTGGGGGTTGGCCGTCACGGCCGGCAGGCCCTCGGCCAAAGAGACCGTGAAGCGGTTGGTGCTTTTGGCCACGAGGTTGTCGACCAACTCCAGGGAATTGCGCACCACGTCGCTGACGTCGATGTCCCATTTGAAGTCGTCCGGGGCGCGGCGCGAGAAGTTCTTGAGGCTCCCGACGATGCCCCGGATGCGGGTGGCCCCTTCGTACATCCGGGCGAGCAGGTCCGGAAGCATGTCGCGCAGCTCGGAATATTCCAGCCCCCCGGCCAGGAAATCCCCGTTCTCCCGGTAATAGGCTTCGAGGATGGGGGTGATGTCCTCCCAGATCTCCTGCAACATGGGGAGGTTTAACGTCATGAAGCTGTTGGGGTTGTTGATCTCGTGGGCCATGCCGGCGACCAGCACGCCAAGGGAGACCATCTTGTCGGCCTGGATGAGCTGCTGCTGCTTTTCCTTGGCCGCCCTGTCGGCCAGCACCCGCTCGGTGATGTCGCGCACGGCCAGCACCCGGGCCGCCCCGCCCTGGTAGGCGATGTCGCGCTCACGCACCTCGCAGGTGCGCTCCTGGCCGCCCGGGCCAACGAACCGGGCCAGGCAAGCGTCCGCCCCGGCCGCGTCGTCGCAGGGGGCGTCCTGGTCGCGGTCGGTCGGGGCCAGCAGCGTTTCCACTTCCCGGCCTATAAGCGCGGCCGGACCCTGCCCGAACATGGCGCAGCCGGCCTTGTTGGCGTCGACGATGGTCCCGCCCTGATGGATGAAAATGCCCTCGAAGGTGGCTTCCGAAAGCTGGCGAAAGCGCTCCTCGCTTTCGCGCAAGGCCTGTTCGGCCCGGCGGCGCAGTTCGATGGCCTGGGCCTGGAGATAGTTCTTCTCGGCCAGGCTGGAAATCTGGTGGGCGATCAGGCAAAGCGCCCGGCACACGGTCAGAAACTGGTCGCGGGTCATGACCGGCACCTCGGCCAGGGCCTCCATGTAGCGCGCCTCGTCGGCCCCGATCTCGGCCGCGTAGGTCTTGGCCCGGTCGTCGTCGCCGGTTTCGATGCGCACCTGCCCCACCACCCAGTTGGCCACATGGCGCTCGCCGGCGTAGATGCTCGTGCCGCCGTCCCACAGCCCGCTGCTCAGGCACGGCCGCATGATCGGCTCCAGGGGATCGGTGGAGCCGAAGGAGGCGTCGGAACGGATGCAGTTGGAAAGCCCCTTGGGCGTGCGACGCACCACCTCGCGGCACAGGCGGCAAAAGCGGCTCGGCCGGGTGAGGGGCCGGCCTTCCGTGTCGGTGATGATGGAGGCGACGTTGGTGGCCGCGGCAAAGGCGTCCTGAATTTCCTGGATCGCCTCCACGTTGAAGATGTCCTGAAAGGTGAGCGTCTCGCCCCTGCCGTCCGTACCGGGCCAGCGAAAGCCCGGACGCGGCGGATCGCCCAGGGGATAGAGCCCGCTGTCCGCCTCCAATTCGCGGATACGGTCGCGCAGGCTTTCGAGTTCCCGCAGCAGGATCACTTGCCCCGGGCGCTGGGGCCGCGCCGTCTGTTCCCCCGATTCCATGGCCATCTTCCTCCGCTCGGTCGTTGACGCCGCCCTTTTCGGGCCACCTGCCAACGCTTTTTTATCCAAGCATGAAACGGACCAGCGTCACTCGTCCCCCAGCCGCTCCGCTGGCCGTTTTCCGGCCCGCCCCAAGCGCCCGGGCCCGCCTTTTCCCGCCTGTCCGGGCCATGCCGCCCGGTCGCGCAACCGGCGCTGACAACCTGCCGATCCGGCGACAACCTGCGTTGACAGACGTAACCGCCTCTTTTGCCAGTCTTTCGCACACAAGCGCTTTCTTCCCCGATCCATCTTGTCAACCCAGGTTGCGTCACGCAACCAATAATGCTTCGTGGCCGGTCGGGCACAGGACCTAACCGCCGTCGATACACGACTTTTGGCGAATGGAACGTCCTTTGATCTATCTCCCGAACAACACCAAGGAGAGACGCCCCATGCCCGTCACCCTCGAAACCGCCCGCCGCCTGATCGAGGCGGCCAAGGAAAAAGCCCTGGCCCTCGGCGTTCCCATGGTCGTGGCCGTGGTCGACGCCGGCGGCAACCTCGTGGCCCTGGACCGCCAGGACGACGCCCTGCTCGTCAGCCTCGAGCTGGCCCGCGACAAGGCCTACTCGGCCGTGGCCGTCAAGACCGACACCGCCACCATCGGCCGACTCGCCCAGCCCGGGGCGGAACTCTTCGGACTCGGCCGGGCCTCGGGCGGGCGCATCGTCACCTTCGGCGGCGGCCTGCCCCTTGTGGAAAACGGCAAGGTCGTCGGCGGCATCGGCGTCAGCGGCGGTTCCGTGGCCGAGGATACGGCCTGCGCCACCGCCGGGCAAAACGCCTTTTAACGGCCCAGGCACACCCGCGGCCAGCCGGCCGCTTCATACACACCATTCCCGGAGGAACCCATGTCCCAGCAACAGGTCACAACCGCCCGCAAGGCCCCCACGCACCCCACGTTGACCATGCCCGAAGCCCATGGCCCGACGGAACGCATCGAAAAAGCCCTGGAACGCTTCGTCACCACCGAACCGGCCATCTGCCCCGAACGCGCCGTGCTCATCACCGAGTCCTACAAGGAGACCGAGGCCCTGCCCATGGTCCTGCGTCGGGCCAAGGCCCTGGAAAAAATCCTGGCCAACATGTCCATCTTCATCCAGGACGGGGAGCTTCTCGTCGGCAACCAGGCCGGCAAGCCCAGAAGCGCCCCCATCTTCCCGGAATTTTCCTGCAAATGGGTCGAATCCGAACTCGACCGGCTGGAAAAACGCACCGCCGACGTGTTCCGCATCTCCGAGGACACCAAGGCCCAGCTGCGCCAGGCCTTCGCCTACTGGGACGGCAGAACCACCAACGAATTCGCCGCCGCCATGATGCCGCCCGAAGCCCTGGAAGCCCACAACGACGTGGTCTACACCGTGGGCAACTACTTCTATAACGGCGTCGGGCACATCTCCGTGGACTACGCCAAGGCCATCGGCCAGGGACTCAAAAGCGTCATCGCCGCCGCCGAAAAAGCCATGGCCGCCCTGGATTACGCCGACGCCGGACAGCTGAAAAAACGCCATTTCCTCGAAGCGGTGATCATCGCCAACAAGGCCGTCATCGCCTTTGCCGGCCGCTTCGCCGAGCTGGCCGAAAAGCTGGCCGCCACCTGCGACGATCCGCTGCGGGCCGACGAGCTCAAGGAAATCGCCCGGATTTGCCGCAAGGTGCCGGCCAGCCCCGCCGAGACCTTCCACGAGGCCCTGCAAGCCTTCTGGTTCGTCCATCTGGTCATCCAGATCGAATCCAACGGCCATTCCATCTCGCCCATGCGCTTCGACCAGTACATGTATCCCTACTACGCCCGCGAAAAGCAGCGCCTGCTGCCGGAAAAGGCCCAGGAACTCCTGGACCAGCTGTGGATCAAGTTCTCCGAGCTCAACAAGGTGCGCGACGAAACCTCAACCATGGCCTTCGCCGGCTACCCCATGTTCATGAACCTGATCGTGGGCGGGCAAAAGCGCGACGGCACCGACGCCACCAACGACCTGTCGTTCATGTGCCTGCAGGCCGCGGCCAACACCAGGCTCTACGCCCCGTCGCTGTCCATCCGCATCCACGAGGGCACCCCGGCGGCGCTCTACCGCAAGGCGGCGGAGATCTCCCGCATGGGCATGGGCTACCCGGCCTACTACAACGACCGGGTCATCATCCCGGCCCTGCTCGCCCGGGGACTGGCCCGCGAGGACGCCCGCGACTACGGCATCATCGGCTGCGTGGAGCCGCAGGTCGGCGGCAAGACCGAGGGCTGGCACGACGCCGCCTTCTTCAACATGGGCAAGGTGGTGGAGCTGACCTTAAACGACGGCGTGGACCAGCGCACGGGCAAGCAGATCGGCCCCATGACCGGCAGCCTGGAGACGTTTAAGACCTTCGACGACGTTATGGCCGCCTACAAGGCCCAGACCGCCTACTTCGTGCGGCTGATGGCCTCGGCGGACAACGCCGTGGACATGGCCCACGCCATGCGCTGCCCGCTGCCGTTTCTCTCCTCCCTGGTCGACGACTGCATCGCCTCGGGCAAATCGCTCCAGGAAGGCGGGGCGCATTACAACTTCACCGGTCCCCAGGGCGTGGGCGTGGCCAATGCCGGCGACAGCCTGACCGCCATTAAAAAGCTGGTCTTCGACGACAAGGTGCTCACCCCGGCCGAACTGCGCGAACTGCTGGCCACGAACTTCGAAGGCCGCGAGGACATGCGCCAGATGCTGCTCAACCGCGCGCCCAAGTACGGCAACGACGACGACTACGCCGACGCCCTGGCCCACGACGCGGCGCTCTTCTACTGCGAAGAGGTCAACCGCTACGAGAACCCGCGCGGCGGCAAGTTCCAGCCCGGGCTCTACCCGGCCTCGGCCAACGTGCCTCTGGGATCGGTGGTGGCCGCCACCCCCGACGGCCGCAAGGCCTGGACGCCGCTGGCCGACGGCGTGTCGCCCATCTCCGGCTGCGACACCTGCGGCCCCACGGCCTCGGTGCTGTCCGTGGCCAAGCTGGACCACGAAATCGCCTCCAACGGCACGCTCCTGAACCAGAAGTTCCACCCCTCGGCCCTGGAAGGCGACACCGGCCTCGACAACCTCAAGGCCGTGACCGAAACCTACTTCCAAAACGGCGGGTTCCACGTCCAGTACAACGTGATCAGCCGCGAAACCCTGCTCGACGCCCAGGCCAACCCCGACGCCTACAAGGGGCTCGTGGTGCGCGTGGCCGGCTACAGCGCCTTCTTCACGGCCCTCGACAAGTCGCTCCAAAACGACATCATCGCCCGCACCGAGCAGACTTTTTAACAGACTATTGGAGAGAGAAGTCTGGGGGAAAACCTTTCTGAAGAAAGGTTCTTCCCCCAGACCCCCTTTCCAAAGACTTTTATAATAACAGCTGGATGTGAGCGATGGATCTCCTATAACGATAAAAACTTTAGGAAGGGGAGAGCGCGAGAGGGGAGAACCCTTTTTAAAGGGTTTCCCCTCTCGCACCTCTTGCATCTCTTGCCTCTCTCATCTCTCGCCTCCTCCCCCTCCTTTTCCAAAGGTTCGCGCATGAATTGGAAGCAGCGACAGCACTCGTTCAGCCTGGCCGACCGCGACCGTCCCGGTCCCACGGGCCTTGTTTTCGACATCCAGCGTTTCGCCGTGCACGATGGCGGCGGCATCCGCACCCTGGTTTTTCTCAAGGGCTGCCCCCTGCGCTGCCGGTGGTGCCAGAACCCCGAATCCATGAATCCGGCCCCGGAGATCATGCGCATCGCCCACACCTGCATTTCCTGCGTGAAGTGCATGGCGCTTTGCCCGCGACAGGCCATTCGCTTCGCCGCAAACGGAACGGTGGTCATCGACCGCGAGGCCTGCGACCTGTGCGGAGAGTGCGTGGCCACCTGCTACGCCGGTTCCATGACCATCGTCGGCCGCTACCTGACGCCCGGGGAAGTCCTGGACGAGGTGTGCCGGGACGCGAAGTTCTACACCGTCTCCGGCGGCGGGGTGACATTTTCCGGCGGCGAGCCGACCTTGCAGCTCGATTTCCTGCGTGCCTGCCTGCGCGAGGCCAAGGCCCGTGGGCTGCACACCGCCATCGAGACCTGCGGCCACGCGCCCTGGGACTCGTTTGCCGGCCTGCTCGGCGACGTGGATCTCTTTCTGTGCGACATCAAGCACATGGACGGGGCGCATCACCGCGAACTGACCGGGGTGTCCAACGAGCGCATTCTGGACAATATCCAGCGCTTAAGCCGCGCCGGGGCCACACTGCGCCTGCGCCTGCCGCTCATCCCCGGGGCCAACGACAGCGAAGCCAACGTCACGGCCACGGCCCGGTTCGCCGCCGGGTTGCCGCACCTGCAAGGCTTCGACATCCTGCCCTACCATCGTCTGGGGGAATCCAAGTGGCGCCAGCTCGACCGGCCCTATCCCATGACCGGCGTCGCGCCGCACACCCGTGCGGAAGTGTTGGCCCGGGCCGCCCTGGCCGGGGAATACGTGCCCACGGTCGGCATCGGCGGCTGAGCCGACCCGGGAATGCGGGGACAGACGCGCGTTCCGGCGTGGGGACGCGCCGTCAGGCCGAGGCCAGGTATTGCGTCCACAGCACCCGGCGGAAATCCCTGGTGCCGGCGTAGTGGTGGAAGCGGCCGACGAAGGCGGCCCGTTCGTTGTAGAGCGTGCCCTTCCAGCCGGTATGCGGCGTGTGGAGCAGGTCGATGCCGCCGATCATGTGCTGGCGGGCGGCCAGCTCCTCCAGGCCGAGGACGGCGGCGTTGCGCAGCATGTCGTAGAGCAGCAGAAAGGTCGTGGTGCGCCCGTCGCCGGCGTGGCAGTGGAAATGGAGCCAGGTGCCTGGGGGCAGGTCCCGGACGAAGCGGATGAAGCGGTCCACGTCCGCGTCGGACGGCCGCGAGTGGTCGCGCACGGCGATGCGAAACGTTCCCAGCCCAAGTCCGCAAAGCGCTTCCTGCTCGCTTCGCGCCCGGTCGTAGGCGACCTCCTCCACCCGGACCTCGGCCAAGGCGCCGTCCGGGTCCTTGGAAATGACCCGCGACACCGCCGCCTCGCCGCAGGGGGACAGGTCGCCTATGCGGATCTCCTCGTCGCACTCCACCGCTTGCAGGGACTTGCCATCATTGGCCCAGTTCCTGAGCCCGTACCAGCTGACCGGATGTTCCCCCAGCAGGGCGTGGGATTCCTGGCGCAGGTCCACCACCGTGACCCTGGGAGCCAGCCCCTTGATGGTCGTGGCCATCTCGGACGACGAGGGTTGTTCGCTGCCCGAGGCGCGCAGTTCCGCCAAGCCCTCTCGCGAGGGCGGCGTGGTCGTGATGGGGACGGCCCAGGGGCCGGTGACGCTGCGAAAGTGGCTGGGCAGCCCTTGTTCCCGGATGGAATCGAAAATCAGGGTCGGATCGCTTTCCATGCGCTGTCCGATGCCGCACGCCGCCGGGTCCGCCCGTCGGCCGGCGTGGGGCGTGTTTCAGGCGAGCAGGGGCGCGCGGACGGCCCCGAGCACCCGCAGGGCGTCCTCGGGCGCAAGCCGCACCATCTCCCCCCGCTGGCCCGCGTTGATCACCACGGAGGCTTCGGTAAAAACAGCCTCTTCCATGGCGGTGGGAACTTTCTTGCGCATGCCGAAGGGGCTTATGCCGCCCACATGGTAGCCGGTCACCCGTTCGGCGTCGGCCGGAGGCAGCATCTTGGCCGACTTGCCGCCGAACGCGGCTGCCACCCGTTTCATGCTGAGTTCCCCGTCGGACGGCACCACGGCGCAGGCCGGTTTGCCGTCGACGGACACCATGAGGGTCTTGAGCACCCGCGAGGCGTCTTCACCGATGGCCGCGGCGGCGTGCAGGCCGATGTGATGGGAGTCGGCCTCGTAGACATAATGCAAGGTGGTGAAGGGGACGCCGGCCTGGGTCAGGACGACGGTAGCCCGGGTTTTCTGCGCCATATCCCGTCAACTTCCTGTTCGTTCTGGCAGGGCAGATAAAAAACCGGGCAGGCGGCGTCAAGTTTGGCCAGCCGGAACGCGGCGGTGGGAGGGACGTGGCCGGAGGGGTCCTGGCGTGCGATCCCTCCGGTTTCGCGGCGCATCAGGCCTTGGCCGACGACGCCAGGCGCGAGCGCAGTTTCCGTTCGGCCTCGAGGGCCTGTTCGGTGAAGATCCGGTACTCGAAGCGTTCGCTCAGTGAGGATTCGATTCTGGACAGTTGATGATCGATTCTGCGGGAGTAGCCCGAGCCGACATTCATAACAAAAAAAATGGATAGCACCGTGACAGCGAGATTCTTCCTCATAGTCTGAAACCTCTTAGCCGATGAAGAAGGAAAGGCGGCCAATCTCACGGTGCGGGTCTAGCAGGCGGCATTTTAGTTGTCAGCATAATGATTTGTCATCTTCGCCGGACACCGGAGGAACGTTTTTTCACGGCGGGAGGGGAAAAGGGCCGGGCAGGTCACTTGCGCAGGATCAGGATATCGGTCGTGACGTCGGTGCCGGCGTTCCTGAAAAAGGCCGTGCCCGGCAGGCGGATCGCGCCCACCAGGTCTGCCTTGCCGGCCAGGTACTCCCGGACCTTGCCCCACCGGGTCGTGTCCATGGTGTAGGTGTAGTGCGAGGGATGGCCGCGACCAGGCCGCCGGGCCGGACCACGTCCAGTGCCCTGGCCAGGAAGTAGTTGTGGATGCTCCAGCCGGAATAATCCTTGACCGCGCGGAACGCCCGGCCTGTCCGCATGTTCCAGAACCATCACCACTTCGGCTCGGGGTTCCAGGCCCAAATGTCGCCGCCGGATTCCACTTCGATCACGGCCAAAACTGTGGGAAGCGGAAGGGAGCAGGCCGCGGCGTTCTCGCCCGCGAGTTGCTTGATCTGGTCTTGGGTGGGGACGAAAAAAGCGGACATGGCGACCTCCGGTTGGGCCGCCATATCCAAAGCGGAGGGATCAACAGCGATTGGGCGGCCGTGTCAGCCTGGAGGCTAGCACGGTTTTTTGGGCCGCCCGGACGGGCGTACCGAAATGGTCAAGGAGTGGTCGAGGGTTGGTAGGGGAATGCGCCGAAGATGACACGAAGTGGTAGGGAAAATTTTTCTTGACAGATATTCATGGACGCCCCTTGGGCGGGAGTTCCGCTTGACAAGGTTCCATCCGTTGGCACCATTAAAAAACATGAACACCTGAAACCAAAAGACGCTTGCCGCCATCTTTGCCCGGCCAACGCTCGCGGGCATCCGGTGGGAGGATATCATGGCACTGTTTCGTGCTCTTGGTGCCACCATCGACGAGGGGCGAGGATCACGGGTCCGGGTTATCCTGAACGATGTGGCGGCCACCTTTCATCGGCCACATCCCGGCCCCGTCGCCCAAAAAAGGTGCGGTGGAAAGCGTCCGGGAGTTCCTTAAAAAGGCAGGAGTAACACCATGAATGCCATGACATACAAGGGCTACACTGGAATTTTCGAATTTATCCCTGATGACGATGAGTTCCACGGGCGCGTGATCGGCATCAGGGATGTGATCCACTTTTCCGGCAGTTCAGTCGGAGAGTTGCGGCAAGCCCTGGCCGATTCGGTTGAAGATTATCTTGATCTGTGTGCTAAGGCGGGGAAAACGCCGGAAAAGCCCTATTCCGGACAATTCCGGCTGCGCCTGTCCCCAGAAGTGCATCGACTCCTGGCTGTCGCCGCCAAAACCAAAGGGAAAAGCCTGAATGAATTCGTAACGGATGCAGCGGAAAAAGCAGCACGGGAGACAGTGCGGTGACCGCTGACCGTTGCTCTCTGATCAAAGGGGAGCATCACTGCGCCGCCTGTATGTAGTTGCGTCTCCACGTCAGCAGTTCTTCCCGGTCCGCGATGTAGGAGAAGCCATCAAACCGCACGGGCATGGGGGGGGAAGCCTCTTTGAGGTAGCGAATAAACCGTCGCCGTCCAATCCCGAGAACCGCGCAAATCTCTTCCTTGTTGCGGAGCATCGTCCCCTCATCCATCGTCAGTACCCTGCCACCTTGTCGGCCGTGCCCGACCGGGTTTCCGTGCGCCCAAGCGCCGGCTTGCGCTCATCGCAATGGGCGATAGCCCAAAGCAGCGCGGCCACGGCCGGGAAGTCTTCGATGTGCCGGCGGATGTCCCGACCGGCATCTTCCACCAGGGCGACCAGGTCGCGCCGACCGAGGTCCAGGGCCCCGCCCAGGACCGCTTTCTCGGCATCCAGGTTCTGCGGCGGCAGGTTCCGCAGCAGGGCATCTTGCAGCGTGGCCGACCCACTGTCGGCCCGTGCCGTCTCCTGCTTCCGTGGTGCGCTCATGTCCGCCCCCGCATCGCCAACACCGAGGAGCGTTGACAGGTTTTCACTTTGTGAATACTTTTATCGTCATGACATGGACGGTCGAATATTCGCGCCGGGTGCAGAAGCAAATCCAGGCCCTGCCGCCGGCCCGACGGGAAGATTGCTTCGCCCTGCTCAAGGAAATCGAAATCCCCGGGCCGGTTCGGACAGGCTGGCCGCACTACGGCAAGATCGAGGGCGCAAAAGAATGCCACCATTGCCACTTGAACAAGGGCAGACCCACCTACGTGGTCGTCTGGAAGATCAAGGACAAGGCAATCCGGGTGGTGGAGGTGAAATATGCCGGCACTCACGAAAACGCAGACTACGGCAGGCTTGGTTAGTTTCTGCCTGACCGTGCCTGAGCACGTGGCCGGGAAGTTCGAGATGGCCCTGGCCGCCTTGCTCGCCCTGACGGAAGAGGAAGACGACGGCCGCATGTACGGCATCGCCGAAACCTTCCCCGACATGGGGCCGGGCAATATCCTGCGGGCCATGCGACGGCGCGGGGACCTGACCCAGGAGCACCTTGCCGAAGCCGTGGGGACCACCAAGGCCAACATTTCGGCCATGGAGACAGGCAAACGCCCCATCGGCAAGGCCATGGCCGAGCGTTTGGCCAAGGCCCTGAACACCTCGTACAAGGTCTTCTTATGAAGCGCCGCTATCCGGCGATCCTGCATACCGACGACGGCATCGGGTACGGCGTGCCCCTTCCCGATCTGCCCGGCTGCTTCACCACGGGCGAAACCCTGGACGAGGCCCTGGCCAGCGTTCAGGAAGCGGTGGAGGCCTGCCTGTTCGACGCCGAGGAAGCGCCCCAGGCCCGCCCGGCTACCGAGGTCTTGGGAACGGCCAAAGCCGAGGGCGGCGTCCTGGCCTTTGTCGAAGTGGACCTGTCCTTTCTCGACCGCGAGCCCATCCGGGTAAACATCAGCGTGCCGCGCAACCGCCTGGAGCGCATCGATGCCGCCGCCAAGGAAATGGGGATGCCCCGCTCCGGCTTCCTGGTGCAGGCCGCCGAACAACTCATCGAAAAACGGTAGACCCCGCATCGTCCAGGCCCCGCCCCGGCGGGGCTTTTCTTTTTCCCGGCCCAGGGCGCGTTCCAGCCCTAACGACGCGACACCTCCCGCGATCAGGTCGATGATCAGGCCGCGCATGGCAGCCCCAAGGGGAATTTCCCAAAGGTGGGGGAATGGTGGGGGAAAAATCGATGACGAAAAAAGACAAAAGGGTTGGCTGAGACTTTAATCTCAGCCAACCCTTTGATTTTCTTATGGTGCGAAGGGGAGAACCGAATTAGCTTTGCATATAATAATCATACAAGACCCTAGATTTATTGGAAAAATTTATCGAAAACTCAACTTCAACACCACTATTTTATTCGAATGCATGTACACACAAACTGTACCTTGACATTCTAATTAAATCAATACGTTATTCAGAATCACTGCTTTACTACTAGTAAGAGTAAACTTTTGGCTTTAAAATTGACACCGGTCCTCATCATTGCTTGCATTTCGACCGGAGCCTTAACTAGGCAAATACTTAAAATCTGACCGAAACGATCACGAACCGAACCTTAAAAAGCGCAAAAGCCCCAAGGCTATAGAGGCTTTTGCGCTTGCAATGCTTATACAAAAGCTACTTAAAATCACTACATTCTGTAGCAATATTTTTTACGCCTTTCTGGTTCAATTGATTAGCATCAGACTGCTGGCGATACTCATTTGTTTGAATATTAACCCAAGACAATCCAGATGATTTATCTTCCTTTGCACCTAACTCAAGTGTATATTTATCGTCAACCCACCTCGACAAATTAAATGCAATGGATTTACCATCATCAAGAACCATTGTTCTCTTGCAATTTTTTTGTGGAACACCGAATTTTTTAATCATACTTTTTTTTAAGCGAATCAACAGATTCGTTTTTAACTAAAATATTTATATTTTTGACCAGTCCATCATTTTGGTCAAAATTATATTTTATCGTTTCAACACTGTTTCCCAAAAAAGGGACCAGTTGCATTTTAAAAGCGTCCTGGCGATACTGAGCATATCCTTTAAAAGAAGTATTTCCAGTATTATTATTTTTTATATCATCAGGCAAAGGCTGAAAAAGGTGAACGTTATTGAACGTATTCACGATTGGTTCTGGCTTAGCATTAGGATTATCACTACTTGATGAGCCACAACCAACCAAACAGCAAAGGGCAATAAATAACACCGTGCAAAAAATAGTTTTATGCATTTAACACTCCTTTTTTAAAAAAAGACCAAAACAAATCAAATGTCAAGCACTCCTATATATCATACTGATTTTATGTGGATAGCCCCCCCTCATCTTCTTTTGCCGAATCTCTAATGTCCACAAAAGTATACGTACCTGGACCTTTTTAGACGACCGTGGTTGCTGGATCGAACTTGTATAACAAGGTCAAAAATAAAAAGTAGACATCAATTCTAACATTTGGATCGGGATAGGGTTTTCTTGGACACCAACTTGGGCGACTATGGAGGTCGTCGAGGAGGTGTCGGATGGGGATTGAAGGAGGAACGCCCAAACGATTTTGGGCGAAGCACAAGGTCCAAGCGGTTCTGCGGCTTCTTCGCGGAGAGGACATTGACTTGGTGAGCCGGGATATCGGGGTGACGGCGGCGGCGCTGACGCAGTGGCGCGACACCTTCCTGGAGGCAGGAGAGGTCGGCCTGAAGCCGCTTCCGGTCAAGGAATCCATCGAAGTCGGCCGTCTGCGGGAAAAGATCGGTGAACAGGCCATGGAAAACGAACTGCTTCGGGAGAAGATCGCCCGTATGGAGCAGAATCGCCCTTTGGCACTCCGGAGGTCGAGGAAGTGAGCCGGGCCACCTTGATCTCCACAGGAAAAGCCTACGGCCTGGCGCGCGTCTGCCGCATCTGGGGCCTGCCGCGCTCCACCGTGTATTGGCAACGGCAGCAGCCGAAGGGGGCAGGCCGGCGTCGTGGGCCTCAAGGATTTCACAGTGATGCCGCACTGGCCGGACAGATCAAGGCCGAGATAGCGTCCCGTCCGTTTCCCGGAGAAGGCTACCGGAAGATCTGGGCCGGCCTGCGGGGCAAGGGCATCCGGACGTCCCCGACCCGGACGTTGCGCCTGATGCGCGAAAACAACTGGCTCGCCCCCACACGCATCGGCCATCCGCACGGTCCAAAGGCCCATGACGGAACGATCAAGACCTCCCGAGTGGACGAGATGTGGGGCACGGACATGACCACGACGCTGACGACCAAGGAAGGTAATGCCGCGATATTTTTCGCTATCGATCATTGCTCCCTGGAGGTGGTCGGCATCCACGCCGCCAAACGGGGCACGCGTTTCGAGGCATTGGAACCGATCCGCCAGGGGGTCCGCCACAGTTTCGGAGCGTTCGGTAGGGACGTCGCCAAGGGACTGACTTTGCGGCATGATCACGGTAGCCAGTTCATCGCGGACGATTTTCAGAATGAAATCAAGTTTCTGGGGATAAAGGATTCGGCGTCGTACGTGAGGGAGCCGCAAGGCAACGGCATCGCCGAGCGTTTTGTCCGCATCCTCAAGGAAAATCTTCTCTGGGTTCGCAGCTTCGACACGGTCGAGGAACTCCGGTTGGCGCTCCTGGCCTTCAAGGAAGTCTACAACCGGCAGTGGCGCATCGGCCGGCATGGCTATCGTTCGCCGGCGCAGGTCAGGGAGCAGCACAAGGCCGAGGTCACCAAGGCCGCCTAACTTTCGCGGCCAAACTGTCCAAGAAACCCTAGACCGCTACACCAAGAGACTCTCTACCTCAGTGGCAGAGAGATATCTAGGCCAACTAGCATTTGTCATACGTGGAACCCAGCTGATTTAATTCGAAGCTTTCAAAAATTGTAGGGACGCCTTAAACACCAGCAGCGCGTTGAATCGGCGTCACCTTTACACCAGCCTTAAGCGTATCCAGGTAATCAGCCCATGTTTGCATCATCTTGCGACGCTCGGGCAGGTATTGTGCGAAGTTGTAGGCAGCGCGAACAGTGTCGCGCTCCCCATGGGCAAGCTGGCGCTCGATAACATCTGGCGGATATCCCATTTCATTAAGCAGTGTGCTAGCCATAGAGCGGAAACCATGGGATGTCATTTCCGTTTTATCGAAACCTAAGTACCTCAAAGCAGCATTCAATGTATTCTCTGACATTGGGCGCACACCTGCTCCTCGACCAGGAAACACATAACGTCCTGATCCCGTCAGAGGATACAGCTCCTTCAATATGGCAAGAGCTTGCCTGGATAGGGGCACAATGTGTTGTTCTTTCATTTTCATACGTTCGGCTGGGATGCGCCATTCAGCCTTGTCAAAGTCAAACTCACCCCACTCCGCTTGTCGCAACTCACCAGGACGGACAAAAACAAGTGGAGCGATGCGCAATGCACACCGAACAACAAAAGATCCTGTATAATCATCAATACACCTAAGTAATCTAGCCACTTCTTTTGGATCAGTGATAGATGCGTGATGTTTTACACTTCGAGGTTTCAAAGCTCCTTTTAAATCAGTAGAAATATCTCGTTCAGCAAGACCACATGCAACAGCATAGCGAAATACTTGTCCGCTACTTTGCAACATGCGCCTAGCTGTATCATTGGCCCCACGGGCTTCAATACGACGAATGACAGCCAGCAACTCAGTGGGCATAATTTCACGGATGGGACGGGTACCAAGCCAAGGGAATAGCTCTTTCTCAAAACGCTTGATCATCTTTTCAGCATGCGAGGCACTCCACGTTGGGCTGGTCTTTGCCAACCATTCCCTGGCCACCTTCTCAAAAGTCACGGCGTCGGCCAGAGCCTTGGCCTTCTCCTGCTTGAGGGCTACACCTGGGTCAATGCCGGCAGCCACCAAGGAACGAGCTTCCTCGCGCAACTGCCGCGCCCGCTTTAAGGTCACGTCAGGCCACAAACCAAACACCAATCGTTTTTCCGGACCATCAAACCTGTACTTAAAGCGCCAGGACTTCCCACCTGTTGGCAACACCTCCAGATACAGGCCACCGCCGTCCGCCATCTTGTAGGCTTTGGCCCGGGGCTTGGCGTTTCTCACGCCCGCATCAGTCAGTGGCACAACCTTTTTCGGCATGGGGGCACTCTCCATTCCATGGGGGCATTTACGGTCGGCTGGCGAATCCTGAACAGCCCTTTTTTGGGGGCATCGCCATCGCCAGCAAACCCAAGGGCCAGTAAGCTTCCCTTCACATGCCCCCACGATCTCGTTTTCAGTGCCCCCAAAAGCAAGGGACACACGACAGATGCCCCATCATGTGCCCCCAAAAGGTCAGGACGTCAACGGACCACAAAAGACGAAACCGGACGATCTCTCGCCCGGTTTCTTAAGAATTTCGCGGTCTTTTGGACTATTTCGGACTGCGTTGGATGTTCAGATGGTGCCGAAGGGGAGACTCGAACTCCCACCCCCTTGCGAGGACTAGACCCTGAACCTAGCGTGTCTACCAATTCCACCACTTCGGCAGTGCGGAAGACAGCTTTTATAAAAGCGGGCCGGGCTTGGCAAGCAAAAAATGACGTTCCCCAGCATTTTTTCATTTGGACGGGGAAATCTCCCCGGTTGAAGCCGCCTCTCTTTTGGGGTAGCACCGGACGTGCCGCGGGCACGGCGCAACCACAATTGCCCACCGGATCACCCTCATGATTGTTGTCACCCGCATCGCGGATATCCACGAAGCCTTAAGCGGCGTCTGCCTGACCATCGGTAATTTCGACGGCGTGCATATGGGTCACGCCAAATTACTCCAGCGGGTGTGCGACCGGGCCGCCGCCGCCTCCCTGGTCAGCGTCGCCCTGACTTTCGATCCCCATCCCCGGCAGGTGCTGCTCGGCAGCGCCGCCCCGCCGGCCATCACCTCCACCGAGCAAAAGCTCGAATGCATCGAGAAGGAAGGCATCCAGGTGGCCGTGGTCCTGCCATTTACCCGCGAGCTGGCCGCCCGCGAGCCCGAGGACTTCGTGCGCGAGGCCCTGGTCGAGGGGCTTGGCCTGCGCCACCTCGTCATCGGCTACGACTACGCCTTCGGCAAGGGCCGGCGGGGCAACTTCGAACTGCTCACCGCCCTCGGCCAGAACCTGGGCTTTACCGTCGAACGCCTCGATCCGGTCATCATCAACGGCGCGGTGGTCTCCTCCACCCGCATACGGGACATGGTCCAGGCCGGACAGGTCTGGGACGCGCGCCCCCTGCTCGGCCGGTTCCACCAGGTGCGCGGGCTGGTGGCCCACGGCCAGAAACGCGGCCGCAAACTCGGCTTTCCCACCGCCAACCTGTCCTTCAAGGACGAACTCGTGCCCCTGACCGGCGTCTACGCGGTATGGGTCGAGGTCGATGGCGTGATCCGGCCGGGTGTGGCCAACATCGGCAAAAACCCCACCTTCGGGGAATTCGAAATGTCCGTGGAAGCCCATATCCTCGATTTCAAAGGCAAGATTTACGGAGAGCCCATAAGGGTCCATTTCGTGCAGCGCATCCGCTCCGAGAAAAAATTCTCCGGTCCCGACGAACTGGCCGCCCGTATACGGGAAGACATCGGGCTGGCCCGGATGATCCTGGCCGCGCCCGATGCCCGGCCCTGACCGAAAGCTGCACGCATGGAAGTCACCCCAGCGCAAAAACGATCCCTTCCCTCGATTTTCCGCCGTCCCCGTATCTTTTGGCGACGCCTCACCCGCCGCTACACCCGCATCAGCCTCATGCGCTGGCTGGTGCTCGGGGTCGTCGCCGGCCTTGGTTCCGGCACCCTGGCCGTGCTGTTTTTCCTCGGCCTCGACAAACTGCAAAACTTCCTCCAGGTGGATCTGGCCGGGCTGTCCCTGCCCCACCCGGCCGGCGAGGCCATAGAGCAGACCCTGCCCGGCCCCTACCGGCCCTGGCTCATCCCGGTCTTCACCACCAGCGTGGGGCTCATTACCGGCCTGCTGGCGACCAAGTTCATTCCCGAGGCCATGAGCGGCGTCACCGACGGCACCGATGCCATGATCCGGGCTTTCCACAAGAAATCCGGCATCATCCGACCCCTGGTGCCGATTATCAAGGGTGCCACGGCCATCTGCACCATCGCTTCGGGCGGCTCGGCCGGCCAGGAAGGTCCCATCTCCCAGCTCGGCGCGGGACTGGGCTCGTTTTTGGCCAGGCTCCTGCACCTGACCACCCGCCAGCGGCGCATCCTGCTTCTGGCCGGCGCGGCCGGGGGACTCGGGGCCATTTTCCGCGCCCCCCTCGGCGGCGCCATCACCGCCGTGGAAGTGCTGTATTCCGAGGACTTCGAGGCCGAGGCGCTGCTGCCGGCCGTTGTCTCGTCCGTGGTGGCCCACACGCTTTTCTCCTTTTTCTTCGGCGTGGCCCCGATCCTCCATACCCCGCGCTACGTCTTCGACAACCCCATGGAGCTGCCCTTCTACCTGGTCCTGGCCATTGTCGTCTCGCTGGGAGCCCGGTTTTTCCTCGGCACATTCTTCTTCATGAAGTTCAAGGTGTTCGGTGCCATCCAAAAACGCTTCGGCTGGACGCCGTCCATGGTGCTCGGCGGGCTCGGCATGGGCATTTTGGGCATGTACTATCCGCAGTTGCTCGGCGGCGGCTACGGCTGGCTGGAGCTGTCGGTCAACGGGCAGATCGGGCTGACGTTTCTGGTGGGACTTTTTTTCGGCAAGGTGCTGGCCACGTCGCTGACCATGGGCTCGGGGCTTTCCGGCGGCATGTTCGCCCCGGCCCTGTTTCTGGGCGGCGCGGCGGGCGGCATCGTGGGCCAGGCCGGGCACTGGCTGCGCCCGGACATCGTCTCCCAGCCCGGCGGCTACACCATGGTCGGCATGGCCACCTTTTTCGCCGGCGTGGCCCATGCCCCCATCGGCCCGCTGATCATGGTCTGCGAGATCACCCAGGGCTACGGCCTGCTGGCGCCGCTCATGCTGTGCTCGGCCATCGCGCTCGTCCTTTGCGACGACATCCACCTCTACGAAAACCAGGTGGACAACAAGTTCGCCTCCCCAGCCCACGTGGCCGACGCCACCAACAACATCCTCGAGGGCGTGCCGGTCTCGAGCGTCTTCACCCCGAGCCGAACCACCATCCTCGAGGACAGCGTCACCTTGAAAGCCCTGGCCCACATCATCTCCGGCACGAGCGCCATGGTCTTTCCGGTCAAAAACAGCGAAGGGGTGCTCACCGGCATCCTGGCCCTGCAGGACGTGCGCAACGTGCTGTTCGAGGAATGCCTGCACAACCTGGTCCTGGTCGGCGAACTGGCCCGGCCGGTGGTGGTGATCCATCCGGACATGTCGCTGTACGACGCGGTGATGCTTTTTATCGAAACGGAACTGAGCCAGTTGCCCGTGGTGGCCTCGGACAAGCCCAACACGGTGCTTGGCATGCTCGGCCGCCAGCACGTGTTTACGGCCTACTCCAAGACGCTTAAGGAACTCAAAAAGGAAGACTGATCGTCTGCCGCCGGCGTATCCGCCGGGGAAAGGGCACGCGGACAGGTTTCCAGCAACCGGGACCCGGGGAGCGGCACATGCGAATCCGTTCGAAATTCTGTGTATTCCTGCTGGTGATGGTCGTCACACCCTTGTGCGCCCTGGGTTTTTACGCCTGGCGACAGACCGACCGGCTGGGCCGGGAGCTTTCCGAACGCGCGGCCATGGCCCTGGAAGTCAATGCCGGCAAGGAATTGCGCCAGACCGCCGACATGCTGGGCGAAAACTTCGCCGACACCCTCGACCTCCTGCAAACCTCCCTGGCCCTGACCGTGAACGAGGCCGCCCGGGACCTGCGGGAAGCCGCCTGGGAAAAGCCCATCCCCCCCCTGTATCTGGACAAGGATTTCGACGCCGGGGTCGTGCCCAAGGCCACCCTGACCGAGATTCCCGGCACGAACGTTTCGGCCAGCTACGACGCCCTGGCCTTCCACCTCGCCCCCGGGCTCTCGCGCGAGCAAGCCCTGCCGCAGATGCGGGCGCTCTCCGACATGCTGCCCTTTTACCGCACTCTTTTCGCGCGCCACAAAAAGCTCATGCTTTTCGGCTACGTGGGTCTGGCCTCGGGGCTGCACTGCGCCTATCCCGGCCACGGCGGCTACCCGGCCGACTACGATCCCCGCCGCCGGGCCTGGTATCAAAACGCCGCCACGTCGCACGGCATCACCTGGGACATCATGACCGACGCCGTCACGCGCCAGGTGCTGGCCACCCTGGCCCTGGCCCTGCGCGCGCCGAGCGGGAAGGTGCTCGGCGTCGCCGGCCTCGACATCCCCATGGGCGATCTGTTTCTCGAAAGCGACCTGTCCAACGCCTGGAGCGACAAGATGCAGTCCATGGTGGTCTCGGTCAGCCGCAAGACCGCTTCCGGCCAGCCGGAACTCGTGGTCGTGGCCTGCCGCGACTATACCCAGAAGACCAAGGACTGGACCGCGCCGGTGGAGCTCGAACGCATCGACTCGCCGCACGGGGACGCCCTGGCCGCCGTCATCGCCGACCTGGAAGCGGGCCGGTCCGGGGTACGGCGGCTCGACTACAAGGGCCGGGACACGCTTTTCGCCTATGCGCCCATTCGCGACAAACAACTAGCCGTGGCCCTGGCCGCGCCCCGGTCGGTGGTGGTCACCGACGCCAGACGGGCCGAGCAGCGCGTGCTCACCTCGATCGAGAGCATGCTCAAGGATATCGGCTGGTTCGTTCTGGCGGCCGTGGGTGTGGTGGTCGTCATCGCCCTGTCCGCGTCCAAGACCGTCACCCGGCCGGTCAAGGAGCTGGCGGCGGCGGCGGAAAAGCTGGCCACCGGGGATTTTTCGGCCCGGGTGCCGGTGCGGGGAAACGACGAACTGGGCGATCTTGGCCGGGCGTTCAACGACATGGCCCCCCAGCTCCTCGAACGGGTGAAGCTCAAAAACGACATGAACCTGGCCATGGAGGTGCAGCAAAACCTGTTGCCCGGTCGGCCGCCGGCCATGGACGGCATGGATGTGTCGGCGCTGAGCCTCTACTGCGACGAGACCGGCGGCGACTATTTCGATTTTCTGGAATTCGCCCAGGACGACGCTGCCCATGCCGACATCGTGGTGGGCGACGTGACCGGACACGGCGTGTCGGCGGCGCTTTTCATGGCCACGGGCCGAGCGCTGTTACGTGGCCGGGCCATCGACCGGCCGGGCCCGGGAGACCTGCTCACCGAAGTCAACGACCTGTTGTGCCAGGACACCCAGATGACGGGCCGGTTCATCACGCTTTTTTTCCTGCGCCTGGACAAGACCGCCCACGAACTCGTCTGGTGCCGGGCCGGCCACGATCCGGGCATGCTCTACGATCCGGGCACGGACTCCTTCGAGCAGCTTATGGGCAACGGCATTCCGCTCGGCGCCATGGCCAAGTGGCAATACGAGGAATCGCGGCGGCCGTGGCTTGCCCCCGGGCAGGTGCTGGTGCTTTTCACCGACGGCATCCACGAGGCCCGAAACGGCGAGGACGCCATGTACGGCAAGGAGCGCATGGAGCAGGTCGTACGGCGGGAGGCCCACGGGCCGGCCTCGGTCATCGTCAACGCGCTGGTGGCGGACTTAAAGGAATTCAAAGCCGGCGAGCACCTGGAAGACGACGTGACGCTGGTGGTCATCAAGGCCACGGTGTAACAGCCCGAAAAAAAGGCCGGGATGTCCCGGCCGATCAAAGAATGCCGCCCCCCGGCCGCGCGGAGTCAATCCCCGGCCACGTCGCCCGGGGCCTCGCCATCCCCCGCCTCGGCTGCCAGACGGGCCTCCCGGACCGCGGCCAGGGCCGCTTCGGCCGCCTCCAGCTCCTCGGTCCCGTGCACCAGCTCCACGACGCGCCGCAAGGCCTCGCGCGGGTTGGGATGCTGCCAGACGTTGCGCCCGATGCACGTGCCCGCCGCGCCGGCGGCAAGCGCCTCGGCCACCATGGACGCGAAACTCTTAAATTCCGCCCGGGAAGGCCCGCCCGTCACCACAACCGGCACGCTCGACGCGCCGACCGCCCGGCCAAAGCTGCGCGCATCCCCGGAATACGGCACGCCCGTGATGTCCGCGCCAAGCTCGGCCCCGAGCCGGATGCAGTGGTTTATAAGGCTCGGGTCGTTCTCGTTGACCACCCGCTCGCCCTTGGGTGCGATGAGCGCCAGGACCGGCACGCCAAGGCCGTGCGCCTCGTCCACGATGGCCCCCATGTCGGCCAGCATCCGGTCCTCGAGTTCGTTGGCGATGTTGACCTGTACCGCCACCATGTCCGCGCCGAGGCGCAACCCCTCGGCCGCGCCGCACATGAGGCTGCGGGCATAGGGCGGCAGACAGTGACGCGTGCCGCCGGAAAGCTGGGCCACGGCCATGGCGTACAGCGGCAGCTCGCACAGATGCGTCCGCATGGCCCCCTTGTTGAGCATCACGCCCTGCACGGGAAATTCACCCACCAGCTCGATCAGCCGCGACAGATCCTCAAGGCCCGAAAGCATCCCTTCCATGACCCCATGATCCAGGGGCGCGATGACCGTCTTGCCGGTCCGGGGGTGAAAAAGTCGCGCCAGTTTGCGATCGCTGCCGTGCATGCATCCTCCAGGAAAAAAGTGTTACCTGTCCGACCACAGGAGCCGCGCGCCCTTGCGAGCGAGAAACCCCAGCGGCAGACCACGAAAAAAAAGGCCCGGCCGCACCGGCAGTTCCCCCGCCGGCAGGCTTTGGCCGGCCAGGAGCGCCTCGATACGGCAAAGCGCGTCCTCGTTCAACCCCACTCCGAAAACCCAACGCGAAAGGAGCACTCTCGCCCTGGCCAGGGGCCGGAAAACGCCCGAACGGTACGTCCCCACCTGGTATCCCTGGTAGCGCAGCCGGTCCGGAATGACCGCCGCGCCGGCATGCAGAAAAAATGCCTTGTCGCCAAAAGCCATGACCGTCCCCGGCGGCAGACCGGCAGGGTCGCAACCGGCCGCGACAAGCGCCTTCTCCGGCACCGGCGTCCCGGGCAGTTCCCCGTCCGCCCCGACCGCCACCGCGCCGCCGGTCTTTTCATAAAGCGCCATGTAAAATCCCTGGGCCGCCGAGGCGCGGCTGTCCACCCGCAACACGCCCGACACGTCGTCCCGGCGCGGCGCCTCGAACACAAATCCTTCCGGGGGCGTCAGCGGCAACGGCGCAAGGGCCAGATGGTCCAGGGCGAAACGCGTCTGGTCCTCGTTTTCCGCGACATTGGTGGTGCAGGTGGAATAGAGCAACCGCCCGCCCGGAGCCAGCAGCCGCGCCGCCGTTTCCAAAAGCTTGCGCTGCAGGGCGATAAGCGGCGCGACCTTGTCCCCGCTCCAGATCCGCGCCGCCTGGGGATTTTTATCCAGTGTGCCCCAGCCGCTGCACGGCGGGTCGAGCAGGATGTGGGTAAACGCCCCCTCCGGAAAATACGACGACAGGTCCGTCTGGGCGCAGGTGGCCGTGTTGGCCAGATTCTCCCGCGAAAGCGTCTGGCGCAGCGTCGCCAGACGGTCCGGGGAAGGTTCGTTGCCAAGGACAAACCCCGTCGGCCCCACAAGCTGGGCCAGAAAACCGGTCTTGCCGCCCGGCGCGGCGCACATGTCGAGCACCCGCGCCCCGGCCGGCGGATCGAGCAACAGCGGCGGCAACATGGACGAGCGGTCCTGGATGTGGATATAGCCGAACCGGGCGGCCAGCGAACTCCCCAGCGGCATCGGCTCGTCGGCAAGCCGCCTGCACCAGGGCGAAAAAGGCTCCGGCTGGCCATGATGGCCGGTTGCGGCCAAAAGCGCCTCGACCAGGGGAATGTCCTGGGCCGGGCAGACCAGACGAAAACTGCGGCCGGCCCTCGCGGGGGCATCATCTCTATGGGCGGGATCGCTCTGCGACATGGCGGTCAACCTACAGCGCGCCCCGGGCCTTGAAAAGCCCCGTCGCGCTTGCCGCCCCCCCCATACCTCTTGCCAAATACCCCCCGGCCGCCTATGCAAGGGCCTCTCCCATTACGCCACAAGGAGCCCGCATGGACTTTCTTCTGCAACTCGTCGACATCGTACTGCATGTTGACAAGCACTTAAGCATCATCGCGACCGATTACGGCACGTGGACCTATTTCATCCTCTTCATGATCATTTTCTGCGAGACAGGACTCGTGGTCACCCCATTCCTGCCCGGCGACTCCCTGCTGTTCGCCACCGGAGCCCTGTGCGGCGCGGGCGTGCTCGACCCCAACATCATCTTCCTGCTGCTCGTGGCCGCCGCCTTCCTCGGCGACAACGTCAACTACTGGATCGGTCGCCGCGTCGGCCCGGCCGTGTTCGAACGGGAAAAAACCCGGTTCTTCAAAAAAGAATACCTGCTGCGCGCCCACGCCTTCTACGAACGCCACGGCGGCAAAACCGTCATCCTGGCCCGGTTCGTGCCCATCGTGCGCACATTCTCCCCCTTCGTCGCCGGCATCGCCCGCATGACCTACGCCAAATTCCTGGCCTACAGCATCAGCGGCGCAATCCTCTGGGTCGGCATCTTCGTCTACGTCGGCTACTTCTTCGGCAACCTGCCCTTCATCAAACGTAACTTCAGCGTGGCCATCATCGCCGTCATCTTCATCTCCATCCTGCCCGGCATCATCGAATACATCCGCCACCGCCGCCGCGCCGCCGCCGAAGCGGCGGAGTAGGAGGAGGAACTGGGGGGGCGGGAACCCCTTTTTTGGAAAAAAGGGGTTCCCGCC
>NZ_JBLODY010000034.1:0-44727 GCF_047785625.1 Solidesulfovibrio sp. C21 | reverse complement strand
GTTCCCCTCTCGCGCTCTCCCCTCCCAAAAACTTTTACCTGTTATGGGGACAATGACGCATTCGTGTCATTGTCCAGTTTTTGGGGAAGAAGGGTGTGACTAGAACATGTCCTTTTGGGACTCCGCGATGGTCTTTTCGATAACGTCGTGGAGTTCCTTGGGCAGGCCCATGATGTCCACGTTGAGGAAGCCGCGCACGATGGTGGAGGTCGCCTCATCCTCGTCCAGGCCCCGGGCCATGAGGTATTCGATCTCTTCCTGGTCGATCTTGCCGACGGCCGCCTCATGGGACAGTTCCACGCCGTCCATGGTGCCGAGCAGCTCGGGCACGGCATGGATGACGCCGCCGCCGAGAATGAGCCCCTTGCATTCGAGATGGCCCTTGGCCGGCACGGAGTTGCCGCCAATAAAGCCCCGCGACACGATGGTGCCGCCCGAGGCGATGGTGCGGGCGATGATTTCGCCCCGGGTGTCCGGAGCATTGAGTTCGATGCGGCTGCCGGAGTCGACATAGGACCCCTTGGGCGCGACGATGACGGAATTGAACCGCGCCACCGCCCCCCGCCCGTTCAAGCGGATGGCCGGATAGGATTGCAGGTCCTTGACGGGCTTGAGCAGCACGTAGTTGTTTATAAACGCCCCGCCCTCCTCCACCACACCGCCGGTGCGCGGGCGCACCACCGTGGAGTCGGCCCAGTTGTGGATCATGGTGAAGGTCAGCTTGGCGTTCTTGCCCACGAAGAATTCCGAGATGCCAAAGTGGGCCGCGCCTTTGGAGCCGTGGGCCACCGAGCAGCCGGTGATGATGTGCAGCTCGGAATCGTCCGCCACGATGACCACGTTGTGGACGTTCTGGCCGACCATGTCGGACTTGAGGAACAGGCAGGACTGCACCGGTTCGGTGATCTTGGCGCCCTTCTCGGTGCGCACGAAATAGCCGCCGTGCAGATTCTCGGCCGCGGCCCGGGTGAACTCGTCCTTGTCCTTGTCCACCTGGGTCCAGAAATGGCCGGGCAGGCCATCGTATTTTTTCAGGGCGTCCTTGATGTCGAGGATTTCCACGCCTTTTTGCAGGCTCTTGCAGTGGACACTGCCGTGGTCCACCTGCAAATAGGTGCCGGCGCGCTGGTGTTCCTCAACATCCACGCCGGACATGAGCATCTCGGCCTTGTCCGCCGGGTCGAGATTGCGCAGATCGGGGATCTGGCCCAATGTGGAACCGCTGAAACGAAAGTCGTGCAGATCGATCTTTTCCATGACGCAGGCTCCTTGGGCTAATTGAGGCAGCGCACGCATTCCTGGTAGCCGTACTGGCTGATGTGGTCCAGGATGTCGCGCGGATTGGCCTCGCAGCACAGGTGGCCGTTATAGAGCACCTGCCCCCGGTCGGCGTTGACGTATTCGAGAATGTAGCCGGTGTGGGTGATGATGAGCCCGGATACGGGGCGCTTGGTCACCCGCTGCTGCTTCATGCTCCTCCCGGGCCGGGGCTCGATGCCCCCGGTGAGGACTTCACGCACGGTCGAGCCGATCAGCTTCATATTTTCCAGGTCCACGCCCGATTCCGGCTCGTCGAAAAGCAGCAGGTAAGGTTTTTGGGCCATGAGCTGAAGCAATTCCGACCGCTTGATCTCGCCGCCGGAGAAGCCGGCATTGATGTCGCGGTCGAGAAAATCGTCCATGTTGACCTTTTTGGCCAGCCCTTCCACGTCGATTTCCTCGCCCCGGGCGCACATGGTGACCAGATGGCGCGTCTTCAGGCCGTGGATGGTGGGCGGCCGCTGGAAGGACATGCCGATGCCCAGGCGCGCCCGCTCGTAGATGGTTGCGTTGGTGATATCGTGACCGCGAAAAAGGATGCGGCCCTTGGTGATTTCGTAGTTGCCGAAGCCCATGAGCGTCATGAGCAATGTGGTCTTGCCCGAGCCATTGGGGCCGAACAAGATGAATGTCTCGTTCTCGGCGATGTGCAGATTGATGCCCGAGAGGACTTTCCGGTCGCCGATTTTCACATGCAGGTCTTCGATGCGAAGCATGGTTTCCTCGCTTGTTGCCGCCAGATGGCGTGAGTGTCGCCCAAGCGGTCTACGGAAAAAGCCGGGGAAAGTCCACTGGCCCGGTAGGGAAGCCGGGAGCGCGCGGCGCGGGTGGCGAAGAGCCGCCCGTGTCGTGTCCTCGAGATTCGTACAGGCGAATTTCAAAGACGGCGTTTTTTTTCAGAGCACCGACGGCGTGTGGGGAGCGCCGCCTGGCGCGGGGTGGTCGTAGGCGCGGATGATGGTGGTGAGTTCGTCGCAGTCGTACGGCTTGGCCAGGTAGTCGCGCACGCCGAACCGGTTGAAAAAGTCCAGGTGCTGGCGCAGGCCGTAGCCGGTCAGGACCACGATGGGAATATCGGCCAGACGGGTTTTATCGGCCCGCACTTGGCCGATAAATTCGCGGCCGTCCACCTGCGGCAGGCGCATGTCGAGCAAAATGAGGTCGAAAGGCTCCTTGGCGATGGTTTCCAAGGCAACGCGGCCATCGGGGACGGTCGTGACGACATGTCCCTCTTCCTCCAGCGCCTGGCGGGCCAGGGTGGCATGGTTGGCATCATCCTCGGCAAGCAGGATACGCAACATAGAGCGTTGTTCCTCCCTTGGCGAGGCCAAGCATGTTCCGTGCCGTGCAAATTGGTTACATTCTATATTTTTTCTTCAATGATTCCAAGGTGAATACTGGCAATGCACCTGTCCGAATATCCTCTTTTCCCGTAAAACAGGAAAATCGATCAATGTCCTTGCGGCGCAAGGGCGGCTGGCAGCGATTTGCGCCTGGGCAGACGCGCCCCCGTGGCCACAGCGTACACGCGCGGCAGAAGCCGGGAAAAGACTTCGCCCATGCCCCATAAAAAGAAGGTCACGGTCACCCCCGTGATAAAGTAAAACATGGTTTGCTGCACATCGCTAGCAGGCATCCATACGGAAAGGAGCCTCGTCTGAAAAATGGAAACCGTGGGTTCATGGGCCAGATAAATGAAAAAGCTGAACCGGGCCATGCGGTGCAGCAGGGCGCTGTCCCGGATGCGGGAAAACGACGAGACATACCAGAAAAAGGCCACTCCGATTACGAGGTAGCACTTGAAAAGAAAGCGCTGCACCACTGGGTCGGTGATGCCAAAGGAAGTTTGGGCGATCAGTACGACGGTCAGCACGATGAAAACGAGTCCCCCCCAGCGCTGCCACCAGGATCGTCCGGACAAGGTCAGACGGGAGCGGGCCACAAAGCCGCCGAGATAGAACATGAAGAAGTAGCTGTGGTATGAGTAGGGATCGTGGTCAAGCCCTGTCCAAAGGACAAAGAGGGTGACGAGTCCCACACCCGGGGCTTCCTTGAGAAACAGGAGCAGGACGGGCGAGAGGACGAACACCAGCATCAGGTCGCGCAAAAACCACAAGGGATAGTTGACGGGCGTGGCATAGCCGCCGACGCCGAATATCTTGGCCCAAAGGCCGTGCTGCACAAAGTAGTTCCAGGAGCCCATCGTCTCGATGCTGCCGACGAAATAGAACCAGGCGACGATCCAGATATTGAACAGCACATAGGGAATGAACAGTGAGAAAAATTTCTTGCGCAGCATCTCGCCGTAGGCGGCCAGGGACAACTCGAACTTGCGCAGGAACAAGAATCCGGAAATGGCGAAAAAAAGCGGTACGGTCACCAGGATGATATGGTCGTTGAAAAGCGTCACCATCAGGGTCGTGAGCGGCCCGGGATCGCCAATACGCACGATCACACCCTTGGCGCCATGGTTGAGGACGATCAGAAACATGAGCAAAATGCGCAGGACATCCATGCGCTTGGAGACTTCCGGGGTGATGGGTTCCCGGACAGGCCCGAGCATCCAGGCGGGTTTGACGGCTGTACTCACGAAAAACTCCCGGTCGGTGGCGGATGCAAAGCGGCCTGTCGCCGCTGTGGCGGGCGGGCATGGTTCGGGACCGCCAGCCGGCGGCCGCTCGCTTATTTTACGGAAGATTCCCCAGGTGGATTGGACTTGGCATGGTGTTTCGCCGGGGCGTCCCCTGGGCAGACCACAAGCGACCGCGCCCACCTTCGTGTGGCGTCCAGGCAGGACCTCCGTGCTGTTGTAAAAAAAGGCCTATTAGCCGGCGTGCTTCATGTTGTCCAGCCTGCCCTTGGTGCAGGCCGCAATCAAGGGCAGGCTGTGCCGACCGGCGCATGGCAGCCTCTGGAATACACCCGACGCGAACAATCAATGCGCGTAGGCGAGCATCTTTTTAAGGCGGTTTTCCGTGAGGCTATAGCCCTCCTCGCGGAGAATGCGCACAAAGCTTTCGATAATGCACTGGGTGGCGAAAGCCTTGTTGGTGATATGCGGTGAATTCATGATTTCCCGCAATACCAGATCGATCATGTAGACGCAGTGGGCGATGTCCTGGATATCCTTGTGCGGCATAGAGGTGGTAGCATTTCGAGGTATTGACGGCGGGTGGGCCGGCAAAACGCTTTTGCAATCAGGCCTCCGGGGCATCGACGATCTGCTTGAAGCGCGCCCCATCGACGAATCCCTGGTGGTAGGCCATGGCCACGTAGTCCCGGCGGATGCGGTCGCACAGGCGCTGGATGTCCTCGCCGAGCTGGCGCACCTGATCATCCTCGCTGCCGCCGGCCAGGGCTTCCAGCTCGCGGATGCGGCAGGTAAGCTCCTTCATGTGGGCCGTCATTTCCTCGTCCGTGGTCTGGACGTTGACCAGGTCTTCGATCCGGTTTTGAAACATGTCGGGCAAACACGCCTTGGTGCTTTCCATGTTCCCCCCCTGGCCGCCCGTCGGGGCAGACGGCCTTTTGCTCCGGCCTGGGCCGGCGGACTTGGCGCAATCTTTTACTGCATACCCCAGAAGGGAACGGGTGTAAAATCCGACGAAGCGCCGGCGTCCTCTGGCGTCACTTCCAAAACACAACCGTATTTCGTAACAAATGCTTTGCTCTTTGCGTGCGTTGGCGTCGAAAGGAACACGCCCTCTTTTCCCGGTTGCGCCCCTACTCTCCGAGGGCCGCCAGATCCCGCTCGATGCTTTCGCGGACGGCGAGCCCCCCAACCCACTCCTCGGGCAGCGCGTCGCGTCCCAGGGATGCGCCAAGCAGCATGCCGACCAGCATGCCCCGGGCGGCGCTGTCCCCGCCGGCCATGACGTTTTGCGTGAGCCCCGTGCGCAGGTCGTCGCCGTAACGGGCAAGGAGATGGATCACGCCGGGCATGGCCTCGTCGATGTGGCAGGACCGGCCGAAACGGCCGATGGCCGCCACGGTCTCCTCACCGGCCGACTCGCGGCCAAGCGCCAGCCAACGTTCGACGGGGGCGCTGGCGTAGCCGGCTTCGGCGGCGCTGTCCAGAGCGGCGTCGAGGGATTTTCCGGACAAAAGCGCCCAGGCGGCGCGGGCGAAAAATTCGGCCGCCTCGATGACCTGGGCATGGTTGTGGGTCATCTTGGTCTGCGCGCGCGCCGCCTCGACCAGGGCGGGCAGGTCGTGGCGCAGGGCGAAGACAAGGGGGGCCACCCGGCTCGCGCCGGCCAGATCGTTGGAATTGGAGCCCGAATTTTCGGGGGATTCGCCGAAATCGAAAATCTTGAGCGTCATGCGGGTGGCGCCGTCGATGTACCCGTCATAGGAGGCCATCCGCTGCCGCCATTTGGCGGCGAAATCGTCGATGTCGAACCCCTTCCGGTCGGCCAGGGAACGCAGCAAGACAAGGGTCTGATCGCCGTAATGGGTCAGCTCACCGGCCTTCCTGCCGCCATGGTAGCCGTCGGGGTCCGGGGTCGTGTAGCCCGTCACCTGGCCGAATCGTCTGGCCAGCGCCTCGGGATCATACTCCCAGTGCGGGCCAAGGGCCAGGGCATCGCCGATAAAAGAGGCCAAAACCATGGCAGTCGCGTTGTCGGACATGCTTCCTCCTGCTTTATGCGCAACATCATACGAAATACATCGGAAATGTCCAAGATGTTTGCGACACAACGGGCAGATTGCAAGGGAGAAGCCCCAAAGGCTGTTTTTTTCCGACGGGAACGGCTGCGAGGCACTGCCCCCCATCGGCTTTCACCTGACACATACCACCCGGTGAACGAAGCAGAAGGGATCGGCGCGCATGGTGCGGCAAACGAGCCTGCCGCCTTTGGAGCAAAGCCGGTATGCTTCGCAGTCCTCCCGTCTGCGTCCCTGCGGGGAGCGTCGCCATTCCTCGCAGTCGCCGCAGGTGGCCGTTTCGTTTCCGGCGGGTCGGGAGGGGGTCCCGGCAAGGGGCTCAAAGCAGGCCGGATCGGCCAGCATGGTGCGGCAGACGCAGCGCCCCCCCCTGGCGCACACCCGCTCCATGGGCGCGTCGTCTTTGCGCCGTGCCGGCAAGGTGCACATCCACTGCGCGCATTCGCCACAGGTCTTCGGCTGCATGATAGGCCCTCCAGAAGCAAAGGTGGGTCGAAACAATATTTGCATCTACCGTGCCATAATTCCCTTGTCTTGTTGACACGGCGGCCATCTCTTGAGAACGCGGCCTGGCAGGGATTTTGTCTTCGTGGGCTTCACAGGGGTAACCAGCTTGTGTAATAGAGGAATAACTGAAAATGGCTTGTGCCAGGGCGCGATTGCCAGGCCTGCTTTTTTTCGAGTGGGGCCTTTGGCAATCCCGCGCAGCACATCAGGTCGGCCTTCAGGATGCGGCACCGTCCAAAATCCAGCCCTCTTTCGACGAACGGCGCGGAATTCTCGATAAACGGCCTTTGCGCCAGGGGCCGATCGGTTTATTGGTTGCAAGCCGCCTTTCATCGAAAAATTCTGGCCGGGCCGGCTGCTTTTCGGCAAGCTCGCCTTCGATTCGACCACATCACCCAACCCGGGGGGAAAACATGATCGCAGACAACATCGAAAGCCTCATGCACGAACAACGCCGCTACGAGCCGCCGAAAGAAGGCCGCGAGCGCGCCCACATCAAAAGCATCGAAGAATACAACGCCATCTACAAGCGTTCCATCGAAGACCCGGACGGCTATTGGGGCGAACGCGCCACCGAGCTGCTCACCTGGTTCAAGCCCTGGGACACGGTCCTGGAATACGATTTCGACAAGCCGGAGATCAAATGGTTCGCCGGGGGCAAGCTCAACGCCACCTACAACTGCCTGGACAGGCATTTGACCGACGGCCGGCGCAACAAAGCGGCGCTGATCTGGCAGGGTGAGGACGACAGGGATGTGCGCACCTACACCTACCAGATGCTCCACGACGATGTCTGCCGGTTCGCCAACGTGCTGCGAAAAATGGGCGTGAAAAAAGGCGACCGGGTAAGCCTCTATCTGCCCATGATTCCGGAACTGGCTATTGCCATGCTGGCCTGCGCCCGCATCGGCGCGCCGCACAGCATCATCTTTGCCGGATTTTCGTCCCACAGCCTGCGCGACCGCATCAACGACTGCGAGGCCAAGGTGTTGGTGGTCAGCGATGCCGTCATCCGCTCCGGCAAGACCATACCGCTTAAGCCCAACGCCGACGAAGCCGTCAAGGAATGCGCCAGCATCGAGAAGGTCGTGGTGGTGCGCCACGCCGGCAACGAGGTCGAGATGTTCCCCGGCCGCGACCTGTGGTGGCACGACGTCATGAGCGACCACGATGTCCAGGGCTGCTGCGAGCCCGAGCCCATGGACGCCGAGGACGTGTTGTTCATTCTTTACACCTCCGGTTCCACGGGCAAGCCCAAGGGCGTCTACCACACCACCGGCGGCTACCTGACCTATGCCGCCCACACGAGCCAGCTCGTCTTCGATCTGCACGACGACGACATCCACTGGTGCACGGCCGATATCGGCTGGATCACTGGACATTCCTACATCGTCTACGGGCCGCTGGCGCTCGGGGCCACCTCGCTCATGTTCGAGAGCGTGCCCACCTACCCGGCCCCGGACCGCTTCTGGCAGATCTGCGAGAAGTTCAAAGTCAACATTTTTTACACCGCGCCGACAGTCATCCGGTCGCTGATGCGTTCCGGCCCGGCCTGGACCCAGAAGCACGACCTGTCGTCGCTGCGCATCCTCGGTTCGGTGGGCGAGCCCATCAACCCCGAGGCCTGGATGTGGTACCACGAGCACATCGGCCACGGGAAACTGCCCATCGTCGACACCTGGTGGCAGACCGAGACCGGCGGGCTCATGATCTCTCCCCTGCCCTACGCCACGATGCTCAAACCGGGATCTGCCTCCCTGCCCCTGCCCGGCATCGACCCCATCATCGTGGACACCGACAACAAGGAAGTCGGCCCCAACCAGGGTGGGTTCCTGGTCATTCGCAAACCCTGGCCGGGCATGCTGCGCGGCATCTGGAACGCGCCGGAACGCTTCAAGCAGCAGTATTTCGCCGGGTTCAAGGGGAGCTACGAATCCGGAGACGGGGCGCGACGCGACACGGACGGCTATTTCTGGATCATGGGCCGGGTGGACGACGTCATTAACGTCTCCGGCCACCGCATGGGCACGGCCGAGATCGAATCGGCCCTGGTGTCCCATCCGACCGTGGCCGAGGCGGCCGTGGTCGGCATGCCACACGAGGTCAAGGGACAAAGCATCTACGCCTACGTGACGCTCAAAGCCGGCTACGAGGAGAACGAAGAGCTGCTCAAGGCGCTCAAGCTCCATGTGCGCAAGGAGATCGGGCCCATCGCCGCGCCGGAGGTGATCCAGTTCGCGCCGGGACTGCCCAAGACCCGAAGCGGCAAGATCATGCGGCGCATTCTGCGCAAGATCGCCTCCAATGAGGTGGAGAGCCTGGGCGATACCTCGACCCTGGCCGATCCGAGCGTGGTGACGGAGCTGATCGAAGGCAAGAAGAAGCTCTTCGGCTAGTGCGTCGCTAAAACGATGCCAGGGGGAAACTTTTCTAAAAATTCCCCCTGGCCCCCGAAAGACTCCCCTCCTCCATGTCTTCTCGACATTTGCCGGGTATGCGCTTACATGCCAGAGGGTTTGGCGCGACCCCACTATCGGGGTTGGCGCACGTCTCTGCAATGCCTTATCTCTAAGGATATCTTATGCCCTGCCCACGATTTACCATTTCCGGCCCCGACAACTTCGGGGCGCTGCGGCACATGCTCGCCGGACGCACGGCGGCCGCCTCGGACGCGGAGGACAAGGTCCGCCACATCCTGGGCGATGTGGCCATGCGCGGCGACGAAGCCTTGATCGAACTGACCAGCCGCTTTGACTGCAAAACCTTCGACGCCGCCTGCCTGCGCGTCTCCGCAGCCGACATCGCCGCCGGCGTTGCGGCCGTGCCGGCTTCCGACCGCGCCATCATCGAGGAGGCGGCGGACAATATCCGCACCTTCCACGCCGCCCAAAAAGAGCGCTCCTGGTGGATGCCCTCGGCCGACGGCACCATGCTCGGCCAGATCGTCACCCCGGTGGACGCGGCCGGCTGTTACGTGCCCGGCGGACGCGGCGGCGAGACCCCGCTTATTTCCAGCCTGCTTATGAACGCCATCCCGGCCCAGGTCGCCGGCGTGCCGCGCATCGTCATCGTCTCGCCCCCGCGCCAGGACGGATCGCTCAATCCCTATATCCTGACCGCCGCCAAGGTCCTCGGCCTCGACGAAATCTATCGTGTCGGCAGCGCCTGGGCCATTGCCGCCCTGGCCTACGGCACGGCCTCCATCGCCCCGGTGGACGTGGTGGCCGGGCCGGGCAACATCTACGTGACCACGGCCAAACGGATGCTGATCGGCACGATCGGCATCGACATGATCGCCGGCCCGAGCGAAATCGCCATCCTGGCCGATACCTCGGCCAATCCCGACTGGCTGGCCGCGGACATGCTGTCCCAGGCCGAACACGACCCCATGGCCGCGGCCGTATGCGTCTCCCCGGACGAAAAGCTCCTTGACGCCACCTGCGAGGCCCTGGTCAGGCGGCTGGCCGATCTGCCGCGAAACGACATCGCCGCCGCTTCCCTGGCCCACTACGGGGCGCTGGCCGTCGTGCCGGACCTTTCCGTCGGCATGGAGCTCATAAACGCTATTGCCCCGGAGCACTTCGAGCTGTGCGTGGCCGATCCCTGGGCGCTCGTCGGCCAGGTGCGCCATGCCGGCGCGGTTTTCATGGGCAACCACTGCCCCGAGCCGGTGGGCGATTATTTCGCCGGCCCCAACCACGTGCTGCCGACCATGGGCACGGCGCGGTTCTCCTCGGCCCTGTCGGTGGCCACCTTCACCAAAAAAACGAGCCTGATCGCCGCCGCTCCGGGCTATATCGCCGCCCATGGCGCGAAGATCGCCCGGCTGGCCCGGCTGGAAAATCTGGAAGCCCACGCCCGCAGCGTGGAATGCCGCTTCAACGACAAATAAGGAACCTGCCATGGACGCCGTCGCCCAGACCGCTATGCCGGCCCTGACCCTGCGCTCGCGGGGCAAAGTCCGCGATATTTACGACCTCTCCCCGGAGAGCCTTTTAATCGTCACCACGGACCGCATCTCGGCCTATGACGTGATCATGCCCGACCCCATCCCGCAAAAGGGCGTCATCCTCAACCAGATCACACTCTTTTGGATGGACATGTTCAAGGACATGGTCCCCAACCATCTGCTGGCCACGGAAGTGGCGGATTTTCCGGCCGCCTGCGCGCCCTACGCCGAGCAGCTCGCCGGCCGGTCAGTGGTAGCCAAGAAGGCCAAGCCGCTGCCCATCGAGTGCATCGTGCGCGGGTTCATCACCGGCTCGGGGCTCAAGGACTACCAAGCCACGGGCAAGGTCTGCGGCCATGCGCTCCCGGCCGGGCTGGTCGAATCGGACATGCTGCCCGAGCCGCTTTTCACGCCCTCGACCAAGGCCGACCTCGGTGCCCACGACGAGAACATTACGCTCGCCAAGGCCAAGGACATGATCGGCGTCGAGCTGTGCGCCAAGGTGGAGGAACTGAGCCTCGCCATGTACGCCAAGGCCCGGGACTACGCCCGGGGATGCGGCATCATCATCGCGGACACCAAGTTCGAGTTCGGGCAGACCGACGACGGGCTCATCCTCATCGACGAGGTGCTGACCCCGGATTCCTCGCGGTTCTGGCCGGCGGAGGGCTACAAGCCGGGCAACTCCCAGCCGAGCTACGACAAGCAGTATCTGCGCGACTGGCTGACCTCGATCGGCTTTGACAAGAAGCCGCCCGCGCCGCGCCTGCCTGAGGACGTGGTGGCCAGGACCCGGGAGAAATACCTGACGGCTTACGCGGTGCTGACCGGGAAAAAATTGGCCTAACCCGCTTTTTTTGCTTGCCAGAATCAGGAGGGACGGCTATACAACTTTGCTCTTGCGGAGAGGTGTCCGAGCGGCCGAAGGAGTACGATTGGAAATCGTATGTACCTTAACGGGTACCGAGGGTTCAAATCCCTCCCTCTCCGCCACGAATTTTGGGGAAGCCGGGCGGCGGTTACGCCGCCAACCCCGTCAGGTCCGAAAGGAAGCAGCGGTAACGGTTGTTGCCGGGTGTCCGGCTTCCCTTGAAAGCGCGAGGCAACTCGCGCTTTTTTTATGGGTCCGACCGCCAGCCGAAAAAGAGCGGGGCGGCGGCAAGCCCCCGGCGCGACAACGACGCCAGCATCTTATGATCTGAGCCCCATCCCTGTGGGGCTTTCTTGTTGCCTGCCCTTTCCCCGCTTCCGGCCAACGTTCTCCATTTGGGATGCGACCATGGCGTTGCTTCGGGATCGTTCGTCGCGGCAGTTCCGCAATAACCGCTCTCCGCGCACCCTTAGGAAGTCCGGGGGGTGTCGTCCGTGGCGGGATCGGCTCCAGGCTGCCTGAGGGCCAACCAACCGATGCCGACGGCACAGATGACGCCGGAAAGGAGCACCGTGGCCGGTGCACCGATCAGGCTGGCCATGGTCCCGGCGAAAAGCGAGCCAAAGGGGGCCATGCCGACGAGGGTGATGGAATAAAGCGCCATGACCCGGCCCCGCATGGCGTCGGGACTGCGCAGCTGGAGCAGGGTATTGGCGGCGGCGAAAAAGAGAATCAGGCAAAAGCCGAGCACCGAGGCCAGCGCCATGGACAACCCAAACGACCGGGACAGGGCAAAGGCGACCAGGGCCACGCCGAAGCCGAGGCCGGCGAACACCCGCACCCGGTCGAGCCCGGCGCTCTCCTTGCGCACGGCCAGGGTAAGCGCCGCGATCACGCTGCCGAACCCCGTTGCGGCCATGAGAAACCCGAGTCCCGAAGCACCATGGGCCAGGATCGTGTCCACGAAAATCGGCATGAGCACCATGTAGGACGCGCCGAAAAGGCTTGTCAGGCAAAGCCCGGTCAGAATGGCCCGCATGGGCCGGTCATTGACGGCATAGCGGATACCCGCGCGCATATAGTCCGCCATGGAGACCGTTTTCGGGCGCGGCGGGGACGGCGGCAGGCGCATCATGAGCAGCCCGGCAATAACGGCAATGTAGCTTATGCCGTTGATGAAAAAGCACCAGCCCTCCCCCACTGTCGCCACCAGTATTCCGGCCACGGCCGGACCAAGCACCCGGGCGCTGTTGAACATGGAGGAATTGAGCGCAATGGCATTGTGCAGGTCCTCCTTGCCCACCATATCCACCACGAAGGCCTGCCGCGTCGGCATATCCACGGCGTTTATGGTGCCAAGGACCATGGCCAGCGCGCCGACCAGCCACACGGTGGCCGTATTGGTCAGGGTGATCGCCGCCAGGGCCAGTGCCTGGAACATGGCCGCCGTCTGGGTAACGACCAGCAGGGAACGCTTGTTGCCGCGGTCGGCCAGATAGCCGCCCCACAGCCCGAGCACGAACACGGGCAGACAGCCCACGAATCCGACCAGGCCCAGGGCCAGGCTCGACCCAGTGAGCCGGTAGACCAGCCAGGAAACGGCCACGGACTGCATCCAGGTGCCGACAAGGGAGATGAATTGCCCGGCGAAAAAAAGCCGGAAATTGCGATGGCGAAACGACCGGGCCAAACGGTCCAGGGACTGCCGCGAACGCAGGCGCAGCCCCCCACCGTTCTTCCCGTTGACGACGTGTTCCATGAAGAACGATTCCTATTTTTCGAAGGGGCCGACGCCGGCCGCCAGCCTGTACCCGGACGAACAGTCCGGCCCGGTAGGGGCGCAACGCAGCCACTGCCCGGGCGATACCCAGGCGGGCTGGTTGGCGCTTCGCGACCGGGCGGACGCGCGTCAGGCCTGGATGGCTTCGGCGGTTTCGGGCTCGGGCTGCTTGATTCCGCCCGTACCCGGCGCGGCGCTCGCAGTGGTAAAGAGTTCCCGCAAAAACCCCATGCCCGTGGTCACCAGGGCGAGGTCTGCGGCGTTCAAGCGCGCAAGCCGCGTGGCGAACTTGGCCTTGACCGCCTCGCGGGCCTTGGACAGTACGCTTGTCCCCTCCTCGGTCAGGCTCAGGCGTACCCGCCGCCGATCCGAGGGATCGGGCTTGCGCTCGACAAGGCCGCGGTAGGTCAGGGCGTCCACGAGTTTGGACATGGACGGCAGGGAAACGCCGATATATTCGGCCAGATCGGTAAGATTGGCCCCGGGGCTGTGCCGCAAAAAGGCCAGGCTGCGCAGTTCCGGCACGCGCAGATCCGGCGCGCTGTGGCTGCGCATGGTCTGCCGCAGCTCCTGCATCACCAGTGGCATGACTTCCAAAAGCTCGCGGGCGCAGGCATTGAGATCTTCAGCCATTGTTGTGCCTTTCTAATAATTAATTTTGGAAATTAATAAGTCCGGTACGCCCGGCCGTCAAGGGCGCTCTCCCCCACCCACCAAATCGGGCTCCATGCCGTCCGCCGGCGCAAGCCCGAGGACGCGGCAGACCGTGGCCGCAAGACGCGTCTGGGAGACCGCGCCGCCGGCCGCGCCCGGCAGGGGCAGGTTGGAGAAAAGCGCGCCCGGAACGAACGAGGCGTCCACGCAATGGTCCCCGGACCACTTCTGCCTGTTGTCCGCGAAGACTTCCGCCGAGGCGCCGCCGATGGCCGCGGTCCAGGCCATGCGGTACGGCGGTCGCAGTCCGACCACCAGATCCGGGGCCGCAGCGGACTTTGCGCCGCTGTAGATCGCCTCCTTGCGGTGCACGGCGGCCACGGCCGGCCGGCCGGCGTCATCAAGCCGCGT
The DNA here is from genome assembly GCF_047785625.1 of Solidesulfovibrio sp. C21. Lineage (NCBI taxonomy): Bacteria > Pseudomonadati > Thermodesulfobacteriota > Desulfovibrionia > Desulfovibrionales > Desulfovibrionaceae > Solidesulfovibrio > Solidesulfovibrio sp. C21. Next base: position 30,567 of record NZ_JBLODY010000034.1, on the reverse strand, counting down.
GAGACGCGCCGCAATCTCGTCGGTCAACTCCCGGGCGGGCTTCCCCGGAGCCACGACGCCGCTTCGCTCCCGACCGGCCAGGTTGCAATAGATGGAACCGAAGCCCAGGGCGTAGGCCCGGGTGCCCGACCAGTCCACGTACTTGAAAAGTTCGCCGCTCTCGGCCGGATCATGCGGTTTGAGCTTCAGGTAGCCGGCCTGGGCCAGCCAGGCATTGGCATCGAAGGACCGGGCGTAGGAGCAAAAGCCGTGGTCCGAGCAGACGAAAAGGGCCGTGTCGTCGCCGGCGGCTTCCACCACCCGGCCGACCATGGCGTCCATACGGGCCAGGTGGGTTTCGATGACCGGCCCGAGCCGGGCCGCCGCCGCAGGATCGTAAAGCGGATGGGACGGATCGTGGTAGCGCCAGAAACAGTGCTGGATGCGGTCCGAAGTATCGAAGACGACGGACAGCAGGCCCTCGGTGAAGCGACCGAGCTCGTGCTCCAGCATGGCCTCTCGCTCGGCCGTCACGTCGTCGCAAAAGGCCAGAAAGGCCTCGTCGGTCACCACGCCGTCGGTGAGCCCCTTGGTCTCCTCGGGCATGCCCAGGGTGGAATACGGGCCGCCGAGGGCCGCCGCCAATTCGGCCGCATAGCCCTCGGGCGCGGCCACGGGCAGGTTCGGCGCGCGGGGGTCGACCTGCACCGGCCCGCAGTAGAGCTCCAAGGGTTCAAGGCGACCGCAGAAAAGCCGCGTCACCCCAGTCACGAGCCGGCCGTCGGCCATGGGAAAAGAAAGCGTCAGATAGGGCGACCACTCTCCGGGGGCAAGTTCCCCGTGCTGCCCGCCAACGGCGTAATGGAGTCTGCCGTCGTGCCGGGTAAGCTCCATCTCCGTGCGGACCGGGCTCCGTTTGCCGGCCACGATCGCCACCGGTCCCTCGATGGCGATGCGTGCCCGGCCGTCGGCAAAGCACACCTGTTCCACCCGGCCGCGTCCGGCCCCGCCGCCGGCGGGAAGGACCTCCACGTAGTGGACGTAGTTGCCGAGCCGTCCCTTGACGTCGGGCGCGCCAAGCCCGGAGAGCACCTTCGCCCCGGCAAAAGCCGGCGGATAGGTCACGGGCCAGCGCACGGCCGTGACCGGCAATCCGGCCCCGGCCGCGACGTCGAAAAAGGTCGGGGTGTCGTAGGCCGGAGCCGGCGTTCCGCCCGGTCCCGGCCTGGTCAGGGACAGGCGCGGCAGATAGGTGGCCGGGTCGCGCACGATGAAATCGTAGACGCCATGGGTGCCGGGATTGGTTCCCGTGGCCAGGCAGGTCCAGGCCACCGGGCTTTGGGCCGGGTTGACGGTCGCCAGGTCGGCGAAGGTCCCAGCTGCGGCCAGACGGGCCAGATGGGGCAGCTTCCCCTGCCCGGCCAGGGCGCGGCACAGGTTCGGATCAAGGCCGTCGATGCCGATGACAAGGGCCTTGCGGACGGTTTTGGCAAAGGACATGGTGTACCGTGCTGTTAAGCGTTCAGGCGGAGGGACGTTTTTTTCCCTTATCAGGTAAAAATGGTTTTGCCCAGAAACAGAATCGGCAAAGGCGCACATTCCGCGTTCCCCCCTCTCAGATCGGCATGGCACGCCGGTCGGAACCCGCAGTGCGCGGGCGCGCAAGGCTGTTTCCTTGCGGGGATGGTGGCATCTGGCCAGTGAACGTCGCGCGAAGGGAGAATGCTGAGGGCTGTGCCCATCGGTGGACCCGGGGGAGGGACAAGCAGCGTATCCCCTTGGGAACACGTGAAAGATGAAGAAGAAAAAAGCAGGAATGGCGCAAGCGTAGAGGAGGCGAACCTGCGCCAACGCATCAGCGCTGCATCAGCGCGAACACACCCCAGCCCAGGTATTCCCGTGTGTAAGTGGCGTAGCGCCCGGGTTCCGAGGTCAGCTTGGCGCGTACCTCTTTCACCAACGCGTCGTCGGGATTGGCTTCAAGCCATCGGCGCATGGTGAGCCATTTGGCCGCCTCGTATCTGTCCCAGCCGTCTTGGTCAGCCAGAACCATTTCAACGACGTCGTAGCCAAGATGGCCGAAAGACGCGAGAAGTTCCGGAAGCAGGAGAAAGTCGGAGATTGCGCCCGCAAGACACCCCTTGGCGACATCTTCCGTCGGCGGCAACCGCCGCCAAAAGGGTTCACCAACAAGGATGATCCCTCCGGTGCACAGGCTCCGCGCCAGAAGTTCGATGGTGCCGCCGACTCCCCCGCCGATCCAAGTGGCGCCGACACAGGCGGCCACACCGGCCTTCTCCTCAGAGACATAGCCGGCGGCATCGCCGTGGATGAACGTGACGGCATCGGCGACGCCGAGTTCTCCGGCACGGCGTTTCGCTTGCTCGGTGAACAACCGGCTCATGTCGATGCCGGTGCCGATGATGCCGTAATCGCGTGCCCATGTGCACAGCATCTCCCCCGAACCGCTGCCGAGGTCGAGCACCCGGGCCCCCGATTCCAGACGCAGCGCCGCGCCGAGAGTGGCGAGCTTTTCGGGTGTAATCGGGTTGTGGATGCGGTGGGCACTTTCAGTGATGGTGAATATCCGTGGGATGTCCACTGTGGAATATCTCCTTGTGGGCGTGAATGGATTCGGTCAGGGCCTAACCTTAAAATTAGCCGCAAGCAATATCTCCTATCGCCAACGCCTTTCAAACACGCTGGATTGGTGGCCGTGCGCCTCAAGGCTCCGATGATCTATGCCATCCGGCCCACTATGGCACACCGATACAAAAAAAATCAGCAGGAAGGACGGCCCTCATTTTCCCGAAGGATAAACGAAAACCTGCGTGCCGCCCTCTTCACGGCCCTACCGACGCGCGGTCGCCTCCCTGGTAAAGGAAAGCCAGGCACAACACCCGTAAGCGCCTGTCAGCAGCCACAGAGTGCTCCACTCGCGCATAACGTCCGCCAGCGTCGCCCCCATCTTGCTGATGCGTAAAAAACCGGCGATGGCCGGCGTCGTGGGTACGAACTGGGCCAGCCAGCGGACGGGCAGCGGCATGCATTCCGACGGCCAGGCAAAACCGGACAGAAAAAGAAAGGGGAGTGAAAGCGGCAACAGCAGTTCTACCGGCATTTCGCGGTACTGGTAGACCGGCACCAGGGCCAGACCGAGAAAGATGGTGGCCAGGAAAAACGGCAGGACAAAAAGCAGCATGTCCATGGGGTTCCCCCGCTGGGAGAGGGAATAGATCCGGGGAACAAGGAAAAAATAATAGACGGCATGGACCATGTAGACCGCGAGATAGGCCAGCGTCTTTCCGAGCATGCGTGAAAACAGGCGGCCTGCCGGTTCTCCCGTGGGATGGCGCGGCCGGTTGGCGACGCCCAGAAACCCCACGCCCATGAGCAACGTCTGTTCGAGCACCAACAAAAGAACAGGCGGCACGGTATAGTGGGCGTACCCGACCCAAGGGTTGAAAAGCGGCCGCAGCTCCAGCGTGGCCGGGTTTTGCCGAATGCCGGCCTGCTCCCGGGGGATGCCGGCCGCTCGGAAACGAGTTTCCTTGGCGGCTGCCGATAAGGCGGCCACGGCCTGCTTCACGCTCAGGAATGTCTGGCGGTAGATGAGGAAATAGCTGGCATCGGCATACAGGCCGAGGGTGATCTGGTCACCGCGCCGCAGTTTTTTTTCGAAATCGTAGGGGATGGTAAGAACGGCCCCGACCTTGCCCACGAGCAGGGCGCGTCTGGCTGCGGCCTCGGTCGACATATGCGCAACCACGGCGGCACCCTCGCCGGCGTCCACCAGTCGGACGAGCTTGCGGCTCGTATCGGAACCGTCCTTATCCACCACGACCAGCGGCACCTCGCGCGGCACCTCGTTGAGGTACGGTGTCGGGTAAAACAGCGAATACACCACCGCCGCGCCGACCAAAATGAGCCTGGCCCCGCGGTTGGTGAGGATGCCTTTCAACTCGTCGCGGCACGCTCTGAAAAATACGCTCATAATTCCCCCCATTGCGAAGGAGTGCCCAACCGGTGGGCCAGGATGGGCACGGCAATGGCCGGGCAGACGAGGAGAAACACCAGCATGGCGGCGAGATCCGGCATCGCCATGGCGAGCGACGCCCCGTGGAAACCGTAGCGCACCAAAAATTTCAAATACCAGGTCAGCGGCAACAATCCACCCCAGATTTTTGCGAAAAGCGGCATACCCAGTATCGGGAAGGTAATGCCGGTAAAGGCGAAGGCCGGGGCGGCATACACGGCCGCGAGGCTGATGGCGAGCCGAAAATTGCCCAGTACCGCGATGAAAAGCAGCCCAACCGCCTGATAGGCCAACACGAACAGGACCGTCGCCAGGCAAACCGTACCGAAACCACCACGCAAGGGCATGCCCAGATAGCGGAAAAGGAAGCTCACCATCCCCAGACCGAACAAGGCATAAAAAACCGAAAAAGGCAGCAACTTGCCAGCCACGGCCACGACGACGTTGTCCTTGGCCCCGGCCAAAAAAATGTCAGCGGTGCCGTTTTTGAGCTCCATGCCGAAGGTGTGGATCGTGGCCAACAGGATGCAGATCTGCAGGATGGACGGCAGCAGGGCCGTAGTCAGAAAATAGCGGTAATCCAGATAGGGATTGAAAAGCGCATGCCCGTCGATGGCCACGGGGTGGGCCAGGGCCACGACGGCCGCCCGGGGCTCCCCTGCGTGACGGCGCAGCTTGGCCTCGAAGGCGGTAGAAAGCGCGGACGAAATATTGCTCAGGTCCTTGTTGATCATGTTGCCGGGCAGCACCCATTGCGAGTTGTAATAGGCCACGGCTGCGGCCCTGTGCCCCCGCTTGGCGTCGGATTCGAAGTTTTTGGGGATAAACAGATACGCATAGATTTCCCCTCGGCGCATGAGCCGCATGCCTTCCTGCGGGGAGTCCACCTGCTGCACGATCCGCATGCTCGGCGCGGCCCCCATTTCCCGGATCACCAACCGGGAGGTGGCGGTGCCGTCCATGTCGCACACGGCCACTGGCAGCCCACGCACCAACTCCCGGTGGAAGATCAGCAACATCGCCGCGAAGCCGAGACATGGCAACAGGATCAGAAAGACCATGTGGAAGCGGCGCGACAGGATCCGCTTGAGTTCGCGGCGCACGGTGAAGGCGAATCCCCGCGGATGGACCGGCGGCCGCGGCTCCCTGCGCAGCTTCACGAGGCCCTCCCCACAGAGAAGATCACGCTCATGCCCGGCCGCAGCCCCGCAATCGGATGCTTCGGCACGGCCCGGACCTCGAAGGTTTTGAGATCGAAATCACCACTGTCGCTGGTGGCCCGCCAGGTCGCGAACTCCCCGAGCGGGGAGATGTAATTGACCACAAACAACATCGGCGCGCCGCCCAGGGCCGGCACCTTGCCGAGGATTTCCTGCCCCATGCGTACGGCCGCCAGGCGGTCTTCCCGCAAATTGACCGTGACCCAGACATCGGACAGATCGATGATGGTCATGACCGGATAGCCCGGTGAGACGAGTTCCCCTCGCTTGGCCACGGCTTCTTTGACCTCGCCGTGGATGGGAGAAGACAGCAGCAACTCATCGGTCTGGGAACGCGCCTCATCCACGGCCCGGGCTGCCTGCACCGCCAGCGCGGCGGAGTTTTCCCGGTCCTCGATCCGGTTGCCGGTAACGGCCATGTCGTAAGCGGCCTTGGCCGCCCGTTCCTTTTCCAGGGCCATCTTCCAGTTGGCCTCGGCCTCATCGAGCTGCTGGGTCGAAACGGCTCCGCGCTCCTCCAGGGTTTTGATGCGCCGATAGGTTTTTTCAAGGACGATGGTCTGGGCCTTCGCTTCGGCCAGCCGATCGCCGGCCGCCCGGATCTCCTCCTCCCGGCTGCCCACATCGGTTTTCTTCTTGACGGCCAGGGCCGCCTGCCGGGCCGCCTCCGCCTGATGCAATCTGGCGGTCGTCTCGGGGCTCTCCAGCGTCACCAACGGCTGGCCTTTTTTCACCGTGGCGCCGTCTGCGACCAAAATAGAGGTGATCCGGGCGGTAATTTTGGGGGAAATATCAATCTGCGTGGCCTCAATCTCCCCCTGGATAAAGCGCGGGGATGGCGGCACCAGCAAAAATCCGGCACCAATACCCGTGGCCAGGACCACTAAAAACACGGCCAAGACAACAAAAGTGGATCGCGTAGCACGCACAGCAATAGCCTCCGCAGATTCAAATTCCAAGAATACCGCATACGCCGTCGGTCACGACATCCACCAGGGACGCGGACAACGCCGGTTCATAAAGTTCGGAACCGAAGCGACGCTGTAGGATGGCCCGGTCCTGTCCGAGGTTGGTCAGTTGCAAAATGATGCAATAGACCCGGATACGATTGCGCTGTTGCGTCACGTCCAGGCCGGAAGCCGCCTGGACGAGTCGTTCGATGGCGCCAAGCACCGGCTCCACGACTTCTTTGTAAATCGTGTCAAAGGCGGGGGTCGGGTCCACATATTCCCGTTGCAGCAGGACTCCCAGCCAACGTGAGCGCTCCGTGCGGATGGAGGCCGTCAAAAATTGTCCCACGGCCTCCCGGACGAGCGCCCGCAGGCGAAGCCTGTCTCCGGCACAGCTTGCAACATTGCGGTCAATGGTGGCGACAAGCGGCACGCAGATTTCCTGGAGCTTCTCCACCATGACGCTGATAACGGCCCCGTAGAGGCCCTGCTTCCCCTTAAAATGGAAGCCGATGGCGGCATGGTTGACTTGCGCCATCCGGGCGATGTCGCGGGTGGACACGGCGTGATAGCCCAGTGTGGCGAAAAGCTGCAGGCCGGCCGCAATAAGGCGCTTACGGGTTGCATCGCCGCGTGCCGCCACCGCCCTGCTCTCGGGTTCCTGGATCATGGCTGCCCTCCTTCCTGTGATTTCCGCCCGATACCAATGCCGTATTTATATTCATCCATTTGGTTAAGTCAAGAGAATGATCCAAATGGATAACAAATGGTCGCAAGCCTCCCGGGCGGGGACGCGTGCCTCCGACCATCCGGGCTTCACGAACGCGCGGCGGCAAGATTTACGGGTGTTTTCCGGCCACGGTCCCAAGCGGCGGGAGCGGCAAATCGGCCCGGAAAAGGGCCGATGGCAAAACAGTTGTGACGGGGGGAGGCGAGAGAGGGCTCCGTGCTTTTTTCAAATGTATCCGTAGCGCGCAGTGGAGCAAGTGGCGTAAAATTGGAGCAAAAAATCAATATGGAGGGAAATGGAGGGGCTGGGAAGCACCGACGAATCGGAAATTATTCAATGATGGCGGAAGCGTATAGGAGTCGAACCTACCGGACGCCTCGCGACGTCCCACTGGATTTGAAGTCCAGGCGCCACACCGGTGACGAAACGCTTCCGTAGAGTCACCCAGGATAGCCGGTTCCAGGATTTCGATCAACCCGGCGGCATTGAAGCGGCCGGAGCCCAGGAACTGTTATCGGTCATTGCTGGTCTGCCTCAGGCCGAAGAAAGGGCCGCGGCAGCTCCCGGGCATCCGCCACGGCCCTTTCCTCTATAATCCCGGCCGGCAAGCTCCAAAGGCCGCCGGTCGGCGCCGTCATTTCGCCTCGGCCAGGGCGGCAGGCTCCGTCGGCCCGGAGGCCGCCGCGAGCAGGCGCGCCTTGCCGGCCTCGCCGACGAGCCGGTTCAGCTCCCGACTGGCGCCATGGACCTGTTCGCACATGTCCTCCGTGTTGTCCGTGACGTTGATGGCGCACATATTGAGTTCAAAACCGGTGGCGCAGTGTTTTTCGGCCCGCTGGGCAATGTCCTTGATGGCCCGCGACGCGGTCACCATGGCCCCGGCAATGGCCTTGAACTTGCTTTCCACCGATTGGACCAGATCGAATGACGAGTCCAGTTCCCGGCGGGTCGAGGCCATGGAGGCGACCGCCTGCTTGGAACAAGAGTCGATGGCCTGAATGGTCGCATGCACTTCCCGGGTGGCGGTCAGTGTTTTCTCGGCCAACTTTCTGACTTCATCGGCCACGACCGCGAAACCGCGCCCGGCCTCCCCGGCCCGGGCCGCCTCGATGGCGGCGTTTAAGGCCAGCAGATTGGTCTGGTCGGCGACATCCGAGATAAGGCCGGCCACGGTGCTGATGCTTTCGACCTGTCGCACGAGCTGGGACAGGATCTTTTGCAGCTGGTCATACGAGGTGACCAACGTGCGGGAAACCGCCGCGGTCCGATCGGCCGTCTCGAGACCTTCGCGGGCGCGGTCGCCGGCCGTTGTCGCGGCCTGGGCCGTTTCCGCCGCCTGGGTGGCCATCACGCGCACGTTGTCGGTCATTTCCTGGATGGTCTGGGCCACCTGGCCGGACTGTTCCTTGGACATGTCCATCGTCGCGACCAGCCCCTCCAGGGATTTCCCGATATCCCGGGCCAGCGCCTCCAAGGCGGCGGCCTGCGCGCCGACCCGGGCATTGGCGTCGCTTAGGGCGGTATGTCGGGTTTTCAAGCGCTCGGCCTCGCGCTGCCGTTTCGTCACGTCCTGAAAGACGCAGAGATAACAGCCGCCGTCCTTTTCCAACGGGACCACATCGGCCTGCAACAGGCGTTCCCCCTGGGGACCGTCCAGACGCAGGCCCTCCCCGGTCCACTCGCCGTTGCGAAGGTTTTCCCAGCTCCCGGCGTTGGTCCTGGCGCAAAAGGCCGCCACCGGATCGGCCGCGCCGGTCAGCCCCAGTCCCTGAAGGAAGCGTTCCATGGAATCGTTTTGCCAGCTCACTTCCCCCGAACAGATGACTGTCATGCAGGGAAAGGGCAGATGGGCGAGCAGGTCGAGAATCCTGCCCAGCTCCTCGCCGACGGCCAGCATGTGGCTGCGCAGCGCCTCGATCAGGTGGACGGGGTCGTCCATCCCATCCGTTTCCAGCCCCCGTGGGAGCAGCGAGCTGAGGTCGTTTACCAAGTTCCTTTTTTCCCGGCGCGCGGCGAAAAGGGCTGCCAATTGGACCATGGCGCATAGCCCCAGAAGGATAATCGCCCCTGGCCGCCACCGCGCATCCCAACACAAAGCGCCCCCTGCCGCCACGGCAAGGCCCAGGGCAAGGGGCGCATAGAAGGTTGCAGGTGATGGCAGATGCATCGGTGCCTCAGTGTATGCCGCAGTTGTTCAAAAACGGCGCATACTTCTTGTCCGTCCCCTTGATGTGGTTCACCAGCCAGTTGGACAGAAAATTGAGAATGTCCATGGACATGGCGCACTTTCCCGTCTGGCAATCATGCTCCACCTGGGCGACCTTGGCCACGAATTTGTCATGCTCTGTTTTATGCGGCTTGTAATCCGGATAATTGTTCGATTGCATGTACCGCTCCTCCAAGCCGAAGTGCGACGCCGCGTATTGCTTCATTTCCTTGACGATGTGCACCATCACGGTTTCGGCTTTCCCCGCCTTCATGGCGTCATGGAGCTCATTGACCATGTCCACCAGTTTTTTGTGTTGCGAATCGATTTCCGCGATATTCACTGAAAGGCGGTCATTCCATGCGAGCAACGTCATGACATACCTCCTGTGTCGCCGGTCGCTCGACCGGGCTCCGATATAAGATTAATAAAACCGAATTTATCCTATATCGGAAGCCCGTACAAGCCCGTACCAGCCCGAAATTGCCATGCTTTTGTCAACACACCGAAAAAGTTAACATTAAAAATACAAAAAAATGTGACAAAAATGCGAGGCTCGTGTCCCGCTCCAAGACCGATGCGAAGCCCGCTCCCTTGACTTCCCGGGCGGCCAAGGCAAGAGTATCAGGACGCATGGTCCAGCCTGCGCCAACGCCCCCCATCCCGCGAGCACCCATGGCCCGACGGCTTATTTTCTGCCTGCTCCTTGCGGCCTTCCTCTGGCCGGGCTCGGTCGCGGCCGAAAAAATCCGCAAGAACATCCTCTATTTCAATTCCTACCAGAACGGCTACCAGTGGTCCGACGAGATACTCTCCGGCATCCGGGCCGGACTTGCGCATTCCGCCTACAACGTGGATCTGCAAATCGAGTACATGGATTCGAAAAAGTACACCGATCCCGTGCTGCGCAACATGCTCCACGACTTTTACAAGCTCAAATACCGCAATACCCATTTCGAGGTCATCCTGGCCTCGGACAACTTCGCCTTCAACTTCCTGCGGCAATACCAAAACGAGCTTTTCCCCGGCACGCCGGTCGTTTTTTGCGGCGTCAACGATTTTCATCCCGACTGGCTCACCGGCCATCCCAATTTCACGGGCATTCTCGAAGAGCCCGACATCCGCGAAACCCTGGAATTGGCCCTGCGCTTTCATCCCGACCGCCGCCGGCTCATTATTTTCGGCGACACTTCCGTCACGGGCGTCGCCATCGGCAACCAGATCAAGGCCGTGGAGCCGAATTTCGCCGGCCGGCTGCGCTTCGAGTTCCAGGACAACCTGACCCTGCCGCAAATCCTCGACACCGTGCGCAACCTGCCCGGCGACGCCATGATCTTCCTCATCCCCTTTTATAAGGATACGCAAAAGGACGTCTATTCGGTCAACGAGGTCCTGGCAGCCATCCGGGCCAATTCCGACGTGCCCATTTACAGCGCCTGGCGGTTCATGCTCGGCCACGGCATTGTCGGCGGCCGACTGCACAGCGGCTTCGAGGAAGGCCGGCTGGTGGCGGACATGGCGGAAAAACTCCTCCACGGCGCGCCCGTCGCCTCCCTGCCCATCGTCACCAAGACCGCAGACAGCTACGTCTTCGACTACAAGGAGATGCTGCGGCTCGGCATCACCACGGACAAGCTGCCGCCGGGTTACACGCTTATTAACGAGCCCTACCCCTTCTACCACATCAACATCGCCGTCTTTTGGACCATCATCATAAGCTTTCTCATCCTGTGCTACGTCATGGTCCTGCTCGTGACCAACATCCTGCGGCGGCGCTCGGTGGAGGAAAAGATCAAGGACCAGCTTTCCTTCATGGAAACGCTCGTCAACACCATTCCCATTCCGCTCTATTTCAAGGATGCCGCCGGGGCCTACCGGGGTTGCAACCCGGCCTTTCGCCACTGGTGCGGCCTGTCCGGGGAGGCCGAGGCGACGCCGCGCGCCTTCTCCGAGGTGCCCGACGCCCCCCTTTCCCGCTTCCTGGACCGCGACGACGCGTCCCTTCTGCGCGAGCCCGGGGTGTGCGTGGGCGAAGCCGAGATCCTCGACGCCGAGGGCCGGCCCCATTCGGTCATCCTGCACCGGGCGGTCTACGCCAGCGCCAAAACCGAAATCGCCGGCCTGGTCGGCGTGCTCTACGACGTGTCGGAACTGAAGAAAGCCTCGGAAAAGCTGCGGCTGGCCGAGGAAAAGTACCGGGGCATCTTCGAGAACTCGGCCCTGGGCATCTTCCGCATGACCCCGGATGGCCAGGCCGTGGACGTCAACCCGGCCCTGCTCGCCATGCTCGGCGTAAAAAGCCTGGACGAACTGGCCAGACGCCGGGGCAATCTGGTCGAGGTCCTTTTTTCCGGCCGCCAACGCTTCGAGGAGCGCATCGGTTCGGCCGTCGACGAGCAGGCCACGGCCACCTTCGAAACATGGTTCGCCCGGCCCGACGCCGGCATCATCACGGCCAACGTCAACCTGCGCCTGATTGCCAACCGTGAAGGCTACCTGGCTTATGTCGAGGGTGTGGTCGAGGACGTGACCAAGCGCCACGAGGCCGAGCGGGCTCTGCGGGAATCCCAGGAAATGTTGCGCATTGTCCTCGACAACATTCCCCAGCTCGTTTCCTGGAAGGACAAGGCCCTGCGCTACATCGGGGCCAACCGGGCCTTTATCGAATTTTTCGGCTTCGCCGACCTGGACGATCTCAAGGGCCGCGACGACTATGCCCTGCCCCTGAGCCGGGAGGACATGGATGCCGTGCGGGCCACGGACATCGACGTCATGCGCAACAATCGCACCGTGGCCGGGGAGCTGGCCGCCCGCAACGTGCGTGGGGCCGACGTGTTGCTCGAAATCAAGAAGGTGCCGCTCCACGACGATCGGGGAGCGGTGGTGGGCGTGCTGTCCACGTCCGAGGACGTGACCCAGAAGGTGAGCCTGGAGCGCCAACTGCTCCAATCCCAGAAAATGGAGGCCATCGGCACCCTGGCCGGCGGCATCGCCCACGATTTCAACAACATCCTCACCTCCATCATCAACTCGGCCGAACTGGCCCTGCTCGACCTGCCCGAAGACGAGCCCATCGGGGACGACATGCGCCGGGTACTCAAGGCCGGCCATCGCGGCAGCCGGCTGGTCAAGCAGATCCTGTCCTTCACCCGGCCGTCCCAGGCGGGATTCGCGGCCATCAACGTGGCCGACGTCGTGAGCGAGGCGGCGGGACTCATCAAGGCCTCCGTGCCCCGTAACATCAAGATCGTGCTCGACGTGCCGGAGCGGGCCGTGACCTGCCGGGCCGACCCCACCCAGCTGCACCAGATCGTCATGAACCTGTGCACCAACGCCTTCCAGGCCATGCGCCAGACCGGCGGCACGCTGACCGTGTCCCTGGCCGAGGACGACCTCGACGAGGCCCAGGCCGGACAGGTCGGTGTGCGGACCGGCCGCTACGCAAGGCTCTCCATCGTGGATACCGGCCCGGGCATCCAGCCGGAAATCCTGGACAAGATTTTCGACCCCTTTTTCACCACCAAACAAAAGGGCGAAGGCACGGGACTCGGGCTGGCCGTGGTGCGCGGCATCGTCAAAAGCCATCGCGGCGCGGTGCGGGTGGTGAGCCAACCCGGCACGCGCACGGGCTTCGACGTCTATCTGCCGCTGCCGGCCGAAGCCGACGCCGTCCCGCCGCCCCCCGTCGCCCCCCCCAACAAGGGCCGCGACCGCATCCTTTTCGTCGAGGACGACGAGGACCAGCGCATCACCATCCCCCGCGTCCTGGCCCAACTCGGCCACGAGGTCTCGGCCCACGGCGGCGGGGCGTCGGCCCTGGCCAAGCTCGCCCTTGACCCGCAGGCCTTCGACGTGTGCATTACCGATTACGACATGCCGGACCTAAACGGCCTGGAACTGGCCGGGAAAATCGCCGCCATCCGGTCCGACCTGCCTGTGATCATCGTTTCCGGCCGCCTGGGCGACATCGAGCAGCGGGAAGTGGCCGGCAACATCAAAAAGATCGTACTCAAACCCTACAACCAGGCGATCATCTCCGCGGCCATCCGCGAGGTGCTCGATGCCAAGCCGCAAACCAAAGCCGCATGAAATCCGTCTGCATCATCGACGACGACCCCGAAGTCCGCGACACCATCGCCAGCCTCACCCGCAAGATGCGCCTGACCAGCGAATCCGCCGGCACCTTGGCCGCGGGCATGGACCTGCTCACCAGCGACAATTTCGACGTGCTGTTCCTGGACGTGCGCCTGCCCGACGGCAATGGGCTGGCCGCCCTGCCCGCGATCAAACGCCTGCCCGACGCCCCCGAGGTCATCATCCTCACCGGCATCGGCGACCCGGACGGGGCGGAACTGGCCATCCAGGAAGGGGTCTGGGACTATCTGGTCAAGCCCTCGCCCATAAAGCAGATCATGCTGACATTGCAGCGCGCGCTGCGCTACCGCGAGGAACGGCGCAGCGACCGCTCGCCCGTGTCGCTGTCCTTGGCGGGATGCGTCGCGGCAAGCCCCCGCATGCAGCCGTGCCTCGACCAGGTGGCCCACGCGGCCGGGTCGAACGCGGCCGTGCTCATTACCGGCGAGACCGGCACCGGCAAGGAGCTTTTCGCCCGGCTCATCCACGCCAACAGCGCCCGGACGGACGGGGCCTTCGTCACCGTGGACTGCGCGGCACTGACGGAAACCCTCGTCGAGAGCACGCTTTTCGGCCACAGGAAAGGGGCCTTCACCGGGGCCGACGCCGACCGGGTGGGACTTGTGCAGCTGGCCGACGCCGGCACGCTGTTTCTGGACGAGGTGGGCGAGATGCCGATGAGCCTGCAAAAGACCTTTTTGCGGGTGCTTCATGAAAAGACCTTTCGCGCCGTGGGGGCGGTCATCGAAAGCAAGAGCGATTTCCGCCTCATCGCCGCCACCAACCGCGACCTGGAAGCCATGGTCGACGCCGGCCAGTTTCGCCGCGACCTCTACTTTCGGCTGAAGACCATCGGGCTCGCCCTGCCGCCGCTACGCGTACGCCCGGAGGACATAAAACCCCTGACCCTGTCCTTCGTGGACGGACTTTGCGCCGAATACACCCTGCCGCCCAAGGGCTTTGACGCGGAATTCCTGGCCATGCTCGAGGCCTACGACTGGCCGGGTAACGTGCGCGAGCTGCGAAACGTCCTGGAGCGGGCCTTTCTGGCCTCGGGCCGGGAAAAAACGCTCTACAGCATGCACCTGCCCCGGGACCTGCGCATCAAGGTGACGAAGTCCAGCCTGGAAAAAGGCCGGCAGGCCCTGGAACGCCCGCTTCCCGAACCGGCCGCGCCGTCCGCCGCCGCAGCCCCGTCTTCCCGACAGTCGCTCAAGGACTTCAAGGAGGCCATGGAACGGCGTTATCTGGAAGGGTTACTGCGCGAAAACGGTCGGGACGTGGCCGCCATGATCGCTGTTTCCGGACTTTCCCGGTCCCACTTCTACGCCCTGCTCAAAAAAAACAACCTGGCCGTTCCGGACTGACGGCCCCCCCATGACGGCGCCAATCCGGTTGTGACGGGTTTGTGCCATGCTTTTTCCGAAAAGCCATGTCAAGGCGGCCCGGTTGTCTCCGGCGCGCTGTCTCTCCTTTGCAAAAAATGTCTCGCGCATAGAAAAGAGACGCAAAATACGTCCTCCCCGGACGTCAATTGCGATTTTTAGAACAAATCCGTTTTTCGGCTTTTTTCCGTGCCATCCGATGGTGTTTGTGGCATCAAACAGCGGGAATCCCCTTCCCTGCGGACAAGGAGGCTATTGGTGTCTGATTTTTCAGACGAACGCCGCCCGTCTGAAATTCCGGACAACGCCCATTCATGGGTCCCGCTTTACGAAACCATACATTTCGCGGTATTAGGCTGCGTAGCGGTATCCGAAAAATCGGATACCCCTCGCGCATCAGAGCCTGGAGTGGGTTCACCGGATCGACAACTCATCGAAGTCTAACTGTCTTTTAACAATTGGCACGGGGTTTGCCTGGAGGGAAGCGTCGACGCCGACCTCCTTTTGTTCGGTCCAACGACAACATTTTCAAGGAGACTTGAGCATGGCCAAGAAGATGAAAAGCATGGACGGCAATACCGCCACCACGCACGTCGCGTACGCGTTAAGCGACACGGCGGCCATTTATCCTATCACGCCTTCGTCCACCATGGGCGAAATCGCGGATGAATGGGCGGCCAAGGGACTCAAAAACATCTTCGGCCAGACTGTGACCATTCGGGAAATGCAGTCCGAGGCCGGCGCGGCCGGCGCGGTACACGGTTCGCTTGCGGCCGGAGCCCTGACCACCACCTTCACCGCCTCCCAGGGCCTGCTGCTCATGATCCCCAACATGTTCAAGATCGCCGGCGAACTCCTGCCGGCCGTCTTCCACGTGTCGGCCCGGGCCGTAGCCACCCATGCCCTGTCGATCTTCGGCGATCACTCCGACGTCATGGCCGCCCGCTCCACCGGCTTCGCCCAGCTCGCCTCGGCCTCGGTCCAGGAATGCATGGACATGGCCCTGGTCGCCCACCTGTCCGCCATCGAGGGCAGCGTGCCCTTCGTCCACCTCTTCGACGGCTTCCGGACCTCCCACGAGATCCAGAAAATCGAAGTCATCGACTACGAGGACATGAAGGGACTGGTCAACATGGAGAAGGTCGCCGCCTTCCGCGCCCGGGCCATGAATCCCGAGCATCCCGACCTGCGCGGCACCGCCCAGAACCCGGACATCTTCTTCCAGGGCCGCGAACGCTCCAATCCCTACTACCAGCTTCTGCCCGGCATCGTCTCGGCCATGATGGACAAGGTCGGGGCCCTGACCGGTCGCCCCTACAAGCTCTTCGACTACGTGGGCGCGCCCGACGCCGACCGCGTCGTGGTCTCCATGGGCTCCTCGTGCGAGACCATCGAGGAAGTGGTCAATTACTTAAACACCAAGGGCGAGAAAGTGGGCCTGGTCAAGGTCCGCCTGTTCCGTCCCTTCTCCCCGGATGCGCTCTTCAAGGTCCTGCCCACCTCGGCCGAGGTGGTCACCGTCCTTGACCGCACCAAGGAGCCGGGCAGCCTCGGCGATCCGCTTTACGAAGACGTCTGCGCGGCCTTCGTCGAGCGCGGCGGCTCCATTCCCAAGCTCATGAGCGGCCGCTACGGCCTGGGCTCCAAGGAGTTCCGCCCCGGCATGGCCAAGTCCATCTTCGACAACATGGCCGCCGCCGCGCCCAAGCGCCACTTCGTGGTCGGCATCGTGGACGACGTCTCCGGCAATTCCCTGCCCATGGGCGGCCCGCTGCCCACGGTCCCCGAAGGCACCGTGCAGTGCAAGTTCTGGGGCTTCGGTTCCGACGGCACCGTCGGCGCCAACAAGTCGGCCATCAAGATCATCGGCGACAACACCGATCTCTACGCCCAGGGCTACTTTGCCTACGACTCGAAAAAATCCGGCGGCATCACCGTCTCCCACCTGCGCTTCGGCAAAAAGCCCATCCAGTCCACCTACCTGGTCGACTCGGCGGACTACATCGCCTGCCACAAGCCGAGCTACGTGCATGTCTACGACATCCTCGAAGGCGTGAAGGAAGGCGGCACCTTCGTGCTCAACTCCCCCTGGAACACCCCGGCAGAGCTCGAAAAGAACCTGCCCGGGCACATGCTGCGCGTGATCGCCGACAAGAAGCTCAAGGTCTACAACATCGACGCCGTGGCCATCGGCGAAAAGACCGGCCTTGGCGCGCGCATCAACATGATCATGCAGACGGCCTTTTTCAAGCTGGCCGGCGTGCTGCCCATCGAAGAGGCCATCAGCCTGCTGAAGGACTCCATCAAGAAGACCTACGGCAAGAAGGGCGACAAGATCGTCAACATGAACATCGCCGCCGTGGACATGGCCCTGGACGGCGTGGTCGAGATCAAGGTCCCGGCCGCCTGGGCCTCCGCCCCGGACGCCAAGACCGCCGCCCCCGACGAACCCGAGTACTTCAACAAGGTCATCCGGCCCATCCTGGCCCAGAAGGGCGACGAAGTGCCGGTTTCCGCCTTTGCCGAAAACGGCTCCTTCCCCGCCGCCACCTCGCAGTACGAAAAGCGCGGCGTGGCCATAAACGTCCCCCACTGGATCAAGGAGAACTGCATCCAGTGCAACCAGTGCTCCATGGTCTGCCCTCACGCCACCATCCGGCCCTTCCTGGCCGACGAGGCCGAAATGGCCGGGGCGCCGGCCTCCTACGACACCCTGCCGGCCACCGGCAAGGAGCTCAAGGGCCTTTCCTACCGCATGCAGGTCTTCCCCATGGACTGCATGGGTTGCGGCTCCTGCGCCAACACCTGCCCGGCCAAGCAGAAAGCGCTGGTCATGAAGCCCCTCGAAGAGGAAATGGCGGTCCAGGTGGAAAACCACGCCTTCGCCATGTCGCTTAAAAACAAGGGCAATCTGGTCAAACGCGAGAACCTCAAGGGCAGCCAGTTCTACCAGCCGCTGCTCGAATTCTCGGGCGCTTGCGCCGGTTGCGGCGAGACCCCGTACGTCAAGCTTCTCACCCAGCTCTTCGGCGAACGCATGATGGTCGCCAACGCCACGGGTTGCTCCTCGATTTGGGGCGGCTCCGCGCCGACCTCGCCCTACGCCGTCAACGCCGAAGGCTTTGGTCCGGCCTGGAACAACTCGCTGTTTGAAGACGCGGCCGAATTCGGCTTCGGCTACAATATGGCCCTCAAGCAACGCCGGGCCAAACTGGCCGACAACGTCGCCGCCGCCCTGGAAGGCTCGCTTTCCGACGCGCTGCGCGCCGCCCTGGCCGGCTGGCAGGAGAAAAAGGACGATCCGGCCGCCTCGCGCCTCTACGGCGACCAGATGAAGTCCCTGCTCGACAAGAACGACCCGGCCCAGGCGGCCATCCTGGCCGACGCCGACATCTTCACCAAGAAGTCCGTGTGGATCTTCGGCGGCGACGGCTGGGCCTACGATATCGGTTACGGCGGCCTCGACCACGTCATCGCCTCGGGCGAGGACGTCAACATCCTGGTCATGGACACCGAAGTCTACTCCAACACCGGCGGCCAGGCCTCCAAGGCCACGCCGCTCGGCGCCATCGCCAAGTTCGCTTCCGCCGGCAAGGTCACGGGCAAAAAGGACCTGGGCCGCATGGCCATGACCTACGGCTACGTCTACGTGGCCTCCATCGCCATGGGCGCGGACAAGAACCAGGCCTTAAAGGCCTTGCTCGAGGCCGAAGCCCACAAGGGTCCCTCCATCGTCATCGCCTACGCCCCCTGCATCAACCAGGGCATCCGCAAAGGCATGGGCAAGTCCATGGAGGAGGCCAAGCTGGCCGTGGAAACCGGCTACTGGCCGCTGTACCGCTTCAATCCGGACCTCGCGGCCGAGGGCAAGAACCCGCTGACCATCGACTCCAAGGCCCCGGCCGGCGACTTCCAGGGCTTCCTCGGCGGCGAAGTCCGCTATGCGGCCCTGGAAAAGATGCACCCCGATATGTCCCTGCGCTACCGCACCACCATGGAGGCGGCCTACAAGAAGCGCTATAAGGAACTGGAATACCTGGCCTCCATGCCGGTCTTCGACGCCCCCGCCGCTCCCAACACGGGCTCCGGCGACGCCGATTCCGCGTTTTGCGAGACCGCTCCCGTGGCCGAACACGCCCGTCCGGCGGCCGACGAACCTTGCGACGAAGGCCGCTCCGGAAAATAAGTAACAAGCGAGAGCAACCACATGGACAACCACCTGTCCCAGAAGTTCGAGGAAATCGTCGGCAAGGAAAACGTCCTGGCCAGCGAAGCGGACCGCCATGCGTATTCCTACGATGCCGCGGTCCTTCCCCCCAAGCTCCCGGCCCTGGCCGTCCGGCCGGAGACGCCCGAAGCCCTGGGACGGGTGGTCGCCACCTGCAATGAACTCGGTTTGCCGCTGACCGTTCGCGGCTCGGGCACCAATCTCTCCGGCGGCACCATTCCCGCCGTCGGAGGGGTGGTGGCCCTGACCGGGGCGCTGAGCAAGATCATCGAGATCAACGAAGCCGACATGTACGCCGTGGTCCAGACCGGCGTCATCACGGCCAAGTTCGCGGCCGAGGTGGCCAAGCGGGGGCTTTTCTACCCGCCCGACCCGGGCAGCCAGGCCGTGTCCACCATCGGCGGCAACGTGGCCGAAAACGCCGGCGGGCTTCGCGGCCTGAAATATGGCGTCACCAAGGACTACGTCATGGGGCTTAGCCTCTATGACGTGGACGGCGAGCTGGTCAAAACCGGTTCGCGCACCGTCAAGTGCGTCACCGGCATGAACCTGCACGGCCTTATGGTCGGCTCCGAAGGCACGCTTGGGGTCTTTAACGAGATCATCCTGAAGCTCGTGCCGCCGCCCAAGGCCAGCAAGGCCATGATGGCCATCTTCGACGACCTGGGAAAGGCGTCGGAGGCCGTGGCCGCCATCATCGCGGCCAAGATCGTGCCGGCGACCCTGGAATACATGGATGACTTCACCATCAAAACCGTGGAGGACTTCGCACACGCCGGACTTCCGACCGACGCCAAGGCCTTGCTGCTGATCGAGGTCGACGGCCATCCGGCCCAGGTCGAGGACGAAGCGGCCGAAGTCGAGGCCATCTGCGGGCGCCACGGGGCCACCCGCATTCACGTGGCCAAGGACGCGGCCGAGCGCAACAAGGTCTGGGAGGCCCGCCGGGCGGCACTGTCCGCTTTGGCCCGGGTACGCCCGACCACCGTGCTCGAGGACGCCACCGTCCCCCGCTCGCAAATCCCGGCCATGGTCGGCGCGCTGGAGGCCATCGCTGCCAAGTACCGGCTTACCATCGGCACCTTCGGCCATGCCGGCGACGGCAACCTGCACCCCACCATCCTGACCGACAAGCGCGATCACGAGGAGTGGAAGCGGGTCGAGGCGGCCATCGACGAGATCTTCGACGTGGCCCTGTCCCTTGGCGGCACGCTTTCGGGCGAGCACGGCATCGGCACGGCCAAGTCGAAATACATGGTCAAGGAAGTCGGCAGGGGCTCCATCCTCTACGCCAAGAAACTCAAAGCGGCCCTGGATCCCAAAGGGATTCTCAATCCTGGCAAGATCACGGGGGAATGATATGAGCGAGATGCGCGAACTGGTCGGGCTGCTCAAGCAAATCGACGACCAACTGGTCGCCTGCATGCGTTGCGGCATGTGCCAGGCTGTGTGTCCGCTCTACGCGGAAACCGGTCTCGAGGCCCACGTGGCCCGGGGCAAGATCGCCCTGCTCGAATGCCTGGCCGACGAGGTCATCAAGGACCCGGCCGGGGTCAAGGAACGTCTGGACGCCTGTCTGCTGTGCGGCTCGTGCCAGGCCAATTGTCCAAGCGGCGTCAAGGCCCTGGACATCTTCCTCAAGGCCCGGGCCTTTCTGACGGGCTATTACGGCCTGCCGCCGGTCAAACGGGTCATCTTCCGGGGACTTTTAAAAAATCCCCGGCTGTTCGACTCGGTCATGGCCATCGCGGCCAAGTTCCAGGGCATCTTCACCCGTCCTGTCAACGACGCCATCGGCTCTTCGTGCGCGAGGGTCTTTTCCAAACTGCTCGAGGGACGTCATTTCGCCCCCCTGGCAGGCACCCCGCTGCACGCGAGCCAGATCGAACGCGACGCCCCCCGCGGCCCTTCCGGGCTCAAGGTGGCGTTCTTCTACGGCTGCGTGGTGGACAAGATGTTCCCGCGCATCGGCGAGGCGGTCCTTAAGGTCTGCGATCACCATGGAGTGGGGGTCTACATGCCCCACGGCCAGGCCTGCTGCGGCATCCCGGCCCTGTCCTCGGGTGACAGCAAGACCTTCGAGGCCCTTGTAGCCGACAATATGGCCCTGTTCGGGGATCATGACTTCGACGTGCTGGTGACGCCCTGCGCCACCTGCACTTCCACCATAAAGAAGATATGGCCGCTTATGGCCACCGGCCTGCCCGAATCCACAAGGATCAGGATTCGGGAGCTTTCGGCCAAGGTAAAGGACATAAGCGCCTTCCTGATCCAGGACGTGGGCGTGACACCCCCCGTCGGCGCAACCATCGGCAAGGAGGTGACGATCACCTATCACGATCCCTGCCATTTGAAAAAATCCCTGGGCATCTCCGCCGAACCCAGGGCTCTTATAGCGGCCAATCCCCACTATCGTCTTATCGAGATGGAGGGGGCGGATTCCTGCTGCGGATCCGGCGGCAGCTTCACGTTGCAGCACTACGACCTGTCCAAACGCATCGGCAAGCGCAAGCGGGACAACATCGTGGCCACCGGTGCATCCGTCGTCGCCACCAGTTGCCCGGCCTGCATGTTGCAAATAGGGGATATGCTGTCCCAGGCCGGCGACAGCTTGGCCATACGGCATCCGGTGGAAATCTACGCGGAGACCCTGGCCGGGCGGTAACGAGATCCGGTCGCAAACAGGCGAGCGAGGTAGCCGAATGAGTTTTAAAGAGAATATCCATGCGCTTTTTGCGCCCAAAACCGTAGCCGTCATCGGCGCGTCCGATAAGCCGGGAAAAGTCGGCCATACGGTGGTGCATAATATGCTGGATGCGGAATTCAAGGGAACATTGATTCCCGTCAATCCCAAATCCGATACAATCCTGGGCCTTCCCGTCACCAAAAGCATCGAGGACCTTCCCGAGGGCCTCGACCTGGCCGTCATCGTCGTCCCTGTGAAGGCAGTCGTGCCTTCCATGGAGGCGCTGGCCGCCCGCAAAGTCCGTTCCGTCATCATCATCACGGCGGGATTCAAGGAAGTGGGCCGGGAAGGCGCGGCCCTCGAACAGCAGCTCATCGAAATCTGTACGAAAAACGACATCGCCATGGTCGGCCCCAACTGCCTGGGCCTGCTCAGCACCCATGACGACAACAACGCCTCCTTTGCCGCCGGCTACCCGAAGAAGGGCTCCATCGCCTTCTTCTCCCAGTCCGGCGCGTTGTGCACCGCGATTCTCGACTGGGCGCTTGGCGAGGAAGTCGGGTTTTCCAAGTTCGTATCCATGGGCAACATGGCCGTGGTCAACGAAGCCAACATGCTGGAATACCTGCGCACCGACCCGAATACCAAGGTCATCCTGGGCTATATCGAAAACGTCTCCAACGGCGCGGACTTTATCGAGCAGGCGGCCAAGGTCTGCCGGGAAAAGCCCGTCATCATGATCAAGTCCGGCACCACCACCGCCGGCGCCAAGGCGGCCTCCTCCCATACCGGAGCCATCGCCGGCTCGGACGCGGCCTACACCGCCGCCTTCCGCAAAACCGGCGTCATTCGCGCGGGCGACATGGGCACGCTTTTTGACCTGGCCATGGCCTTCTCCACCCAGCCCCTGCCCGAAGGCCCCGGCGTGTGCGTGGTCACCAACGCCGGCGGTCCCGGCATTCTGGCCGCCGACGCCATCGAAAAGTCGCAGCTGCTCAACATGGCGCGCCTGTCGAGCAGCACCATCGAGCGGTTCAAGGAGTTCCTGCCGCCCTACGCGGCGCTCTACAACCCGGTCGACCTCGTGGGCGACGCCCCGGCCGAGCGCTACCGCAAGGCGCTCGAGGTGGTGGTCGAAGACCCGCAGGTGCACTCGATCCTGGTCCTTTTGACCCCGACCGCCTCGGCCCAGATCGTCGAGACGGCCCAGGCCATCATCGATGTCTCCAAGACCACGAAGAAACCCATCTTCGTCAACTACATGGGCGGCATGCGCACCAAACCCGGCGTGCGCATGTTAAACGACGCCAGCCTCCCCTGTTCGGTCTACCCCGAGCCCCTGATCGCCAGCATCGAGACCATGTACAAGTACTACCTCTGGCGGCAGACCCCGGCCCAGGAGTTCCCGGAGATCCGGCGCAACCGCCAGAAGGCGCGCCTTGTCATCAACGAGGCCCGGTCCAAGGGCGCGACCGAGGTGGTCGAGTTCCAGGCCCAGGAAGTGCTTCGCGCCTACAACCTGCCCACCCCCAACACGGTGCTGGCCCGCTCGTCGGACGAGGCCGTGGCCGGCGCGGAAAAGATCGGCTACCCGGTGGTTTTAAAGATCGCCTCGCCGCAGATCTCGCACAAGTCGGACGTGGGCGGCGTCAAGGTGAACCTCACCGACGCCGAGGCCGTGAAAAACGCTTTCTTCGACATCACGGCTCGAGCCCAGCGTATGCGCCCCGAGGCGTATATCGCCGGCTGTCTGGTCCAGGAAATGGCCCCCAAGGGCTGCAAGGAGATCATCATCGGGTTCAAGCGCGACGACCAGTTCGGTCCGCTTCTGATGTTCGGCCTCGGCGGCATCTACGTGGAAATCTTAAAGGACATCGCCTTCCGCCTGGCTCCGCTCGGGCGCGACGACGCCAAGGGGATCATCCGCGAGATCAAATCGTACATGCTCCTTAAGGGCGTGCGCGGCGAACCGCCGGTCAACTTCCAGGCCATCGAGGACATCCTTTTGACCATGTCGGAACTGGCCCTGGATTTCCCGGAGATCCAGGAAGCCGAGTTCAACCCGGTGCTGGTCAACGCGGAAAAGGCCGTGGTCGCCGACGTGCGGATCACCCTGAGCGCAAAGTAAGCAGAATCCAGGAGGAACAATCCTATGATCGGTCTCTATATCGGGTCCACGCAGGGATATTCGGGCAAGAACCTCGTCACGCTGGCCCTGGGGCAGCAGTTTCAACGCGAAGGCAAGACCATCGGCTATATGAAGCCTGTCGGCGCCGTGCCCCACAAGATCAACAACCAGATCGGCGACGAAGACGCCCATTTCATGCAGCAGGCCCTGGGCCTGTCGGAATCCCCTTCGCTGGTCAGTCCCGTGGTCATCACCCGGGATTTCCATATGCGCGCCTTCCTGGAGGATTGCGCCAACCTGATGCCGGGCATCGTCGACAGCTATAAGAAGCTCTCCGCCGGCAAGGACCTCATGCTGGTCGGCGGTTCGGGCAGCTTCCTGTATTCCGGCAAGTACTGCGGCGTGGACGGCGTATCCGTGGCCGGCGCCATCGGCGCCAAGGTGCTGCTCGTCGACCGCTATATCCAGGAGTACAACTACGACTACCTGGCCGCGGCCAAGGAAGCCCTGGGCGACGACCTGGTCGGCGTCATTTTAAACGACGTGCCCGACCACTTCCGCGAGGAAGCCGAGACGCTGATCGTGCCCTTCCTCAAGCGGCGCGGCGTGGACGTGCTCGGCATCGTGCCCCACGACCCCATCATGTTCGCCGTGCGCGCGGGCGACCTGGCCCACGGCCTCGGCGGCCGCATGATCACCACGGGCGGGCGCACCGACAATCTGGTGGTCAACTTCCTGATCGGCACCATGCAGGTGGAGAACTTCGTCACCTTCTTCAAGCGTCATAAGGACGTGGCTATCCTCTGCGGCGGCGACCGGGCCGACCTGCAACTCGTGGCCCTGGAAGGCGGCTGCGCGGCGCTGATTCTGACCGGCAACCTCTACCCCAACGACATCATCCTGGCCAAGGCCGAGGACAAAGGCGTGCCGGTCATCGTGGTGCGCGACGATACCTTCACCGTGGCCAAAAAAATGGAATTGATTCTGACGCGCGAAAAACTGCGCGACAACTCCCGCATCGAACACGGCTCCAAGCTCGTGTTGCAGGCGCTCAACTTGCCTGCTCTCAAAAAGAATCTGGGAATCTAGCGTCTTCCATGCCCGAAGCGCGTCCGTCGCCGGCGCGCTTCGGGCTGGAAACGCATGGCCTACCGTACTGGGCGGTTACGGCCCGCACCCGCCCTCGGCGACGGGAACGGGAGCGGCTGGTCTCATATCCAAACCAAAGGAGCGAAGAACATGACGTGGGTCCAACAGTACCAACCGCTTGGCAGTGTGGGCCTGTCCGCGCTGGTGGCAGGCATTCCCCTCTACATCCTTTTCTACATGCTGGCCGTCAAACGCATGGCCGGCCACAAGGCCGCCTTCGTGGCTACGGCCGTGGCCGTCATCCTGGCCATCGTGGCCTGGGGCATGCCGGTCGGCCTGGCCCTTGACGCCACCCTGTACGGCGCGGCCTTCGGTCTTTTCCCCATCGTGTGGATCGTGGTCACCGCCATCTGGGTCTACAACATGACGGTTGAATCGGGCGAGTTCAACATCATCAAGAACTCCCTGGCCCAGATCACCGACGACCGCCGGCTCCAGGCCATCTTCATCGCTTTCGCCTTCGGCTCGTTTATCGAGGGCACGGCCGGCTTCGGCACGCCCGTCGCCATCACCGCCGCCATGCTGGTGGGCCTCGGGTTCAACCCGCTCTACGCCGCCGGCATCTGCCTGATCGCCAACACCGCCCCGGTGGCTTTCGGCGCCATCGGCATCCCCGTCGTTGTCGCGGCCAAGGTCACCGACCTCGACATCATGAAGATCAGCCAGATCATCGGCCGCCAGCTGCCGTTTCTGTCCGTGATCATTCCGTTGTGGCTGTCGGTCACCATGTGCGGCTTCAAGCGCTCCATGGAAGTCCTGCCGGCCATCATCGTAGCCGGCGTGTGCTTCGCCGGTTCCCAGTTCCTGGTGTCCAACTTCGTCGGCCCGTACCTGCCTGACATCATTTCGGCCATCATCACCATCATCGGCCTGGGCCTGTTCCTCAAGGTCTGGAAGCCGAAAAACGTCTGGCATTTCCCGGACGAGCCGCCCGCGGCCGACCGCAAGGTCGCCTCGGAATACTCCGGCGGCGAGATCCTGCGCGCCTGGATGCCCTATATTATCCTGGCCATCATGGTTTTCCTGTGGGGCCTTAATCCGGTCAAGGTGCTGCTCAAGCCCTTCGGCTTCGCCTTCCAGTGGCCGGATCTGCACAACGTCGTCATCAAAACCGCGCCCATCGTGGCCGCCAACACCCCCTACGGCGCGGTGTTCAACGTCAACATCGGCTCCGCCGCCGGCACCGCTATCCTCCTCGCCGGCCTGATCGCCGTCATTTTCATGCCCAACTACGGTTACGGCAAGGCCATCGCCTGCTTTTTCCGTACCATCAAGCAGCTGCGCTATCCCATCCTGACCATCGCCCTGATCCTGGGCCTGGCCTACATCATGAACTACTCGGGCATGAGCTCGTCCATGGGTCTGGCCTTTACCGCCACCGGCGCGCTGTTCCCGTTCTTCTCCCCGATACTCGGCTGGTTGGGCGTCTTCCTGACCGGTTCCGACACCTCGTCCAACGCGCTTTTCGGCGCCCTGCAAAAGACCACCGCCCAGCAGATCGGCGTGGACCCGCACCTGTGCGTGGCCGCCAACTCCTCGGGTGGTGTCACCGGCAAGATGATCTCGCCCCAGTCCATTGCCGTGGCCACCGCCGCCACGAACATGGTCGGCCAGGAGGGCAACATCTTCCGCTTCACCCTGGGCCATTCCGTGGCCATGACCCTGTTCGTGTGCGTGCTGACCCTGCTGCAGGCCTATCCCCTGAAATGGATGCTGCCCTAGCCGTCGCGTAAGCTTCCCACGTCCCGGCCGCGATGCCCGCGCGTCCGGCCGGGACGTTTCCGCCAGCCAAGAGAGGTTCCCATGTCGACTTCCCTTTCCCTCGTCGACCGTATGCAGGAAAAGGCCGCCCTGGCGGCCGCCGTCGTTTCCAAGGTCGCCTCCATGGACGAGGCCATCGCCTACGTGGCCGACGTGTGCGCCAATAAGGAAGCCTGCCAGATTCTGGCTTCGGGCTGCGCCGAGCCGATTTCCGACACGGCCGAGGCACTTTGCCGCACCAAGCAGCAGAAAATCGTCTGTGCCCCGGACATGCCGGAAGACGTCGTGGCCAAGCTTACCGCCCTGTGCGAGGATCGCGGCATCGCCGTCATCACCACGGGCATGCGAAAGCGCCTTGGCGGCATCGACATCGCCCTGACCATGGCCGCCGCCGGCATCGCCGAAACCGGCACCATTGTCGTGCGTTCCACCGACGAAGAAGTCCGTCTGGCCACCATGGTGGCCGAAACCCATATCGCCGTGCTGCCGGCCGGGGCCGTCGTCGCCGATTCCTACGACCTCGAGGACCGGATGGCCGAGTGGATGGCCGGTCCGGACTACACGGCCTTTATCACCGGACCCAGCCGCACCGCCGATATCGAGCGGGTGCTGGCCCTTGGCGTGCACGGCCCCCTGAAGCTGCACCTTCTCATCCTGGAGGGCAACTAGATGCAAGACGCCGCCAACCTCAAGGACTACCGCAAGCAGTTGCGGGAAGCCCTGGACAACGAATTTCAGCGACAGGCCCTGGACAAGTTCGCCGTGGCCTACCGCACCTCGCGCTCCAACGCCTTCGCCGGCATCGACGCCCCGGAACTGATCGCGGAGATCGCCGCGGCCAAGGATG
This sequence comes from Solidesulfovibrio sp. C21, assembly GCF_047785625.1. Taxonomy (NCBI): domain Bacteria; kingdom Pseudomonadati; phylum Thermodesulfobacteriota; class Desulfovibrionia; order Desulfovibrionales; family Desulfovibrionaceae; genus Solidesulfovibrio; species Solidesulfovibrio sp. C21. The sequence goes on along the minus strand of NZ_JBLODY010000034.1, from coordinate 3,128 downwards.
CCGCCGTGGACCATCTCCCCGAGCTTTTCGAAGAGTTCAAGCGTCACGCCGAAGCGGCCGGGACCAAGGTCCACTGGGCCGCCACGGCCCACGACGCCAACGAAATCATTGGTGCCATCGCCAAGGAAAACGGCGTGCGCACCGTGGTCAAGTCCAAGTCCATGACAGCCGAGGAAATCCACCTAAACGACCATCTCGAGGGGCAGGGCCTGGAGGTCACCGAAACGGACCTTGGCGAATGGATCATCCAGCTACGCCACGAAGGCCCCTCCCACATGGTCATGCCCGCCATCCATCTCTCCCGCTACCAGGTGGCCGACCTTTTCACCGAGGTCACCCACAAGCAGCAGGACGTGGATATTCAAAAGCTGGTCAAGGTGGCCCGGCGCGAGCTGCGGCCCAAATACTGCCAGGCCGACATGGGCATTTCCGGAGCCAACTTCGCCATCGCCGCCACGGGCTCCATCGGCATCATCACCAACGAGGGCAACGCCCGGCTGACCACCACCCTGCCCCGGGTCCACGTGGCCCTGGCCGGCATCGACAAGCTGGTGCCGACGCTGCACGAGGCGCTTCGCATCATCAAGTGCCTGCCAAAAAACGCCACCGGCCAGGCGATCACCTCCTACGTCACCTGGATCACGGGCGCGGTGCCGGCGGCGAGCGCCAAGGACGGCAAGAAGGTCCACCACGTCGTCTTCCTGGACAACGGCCGCATGGCCATGGCCCGGGACCCGGAATTCAAGCAGGTGCTGCGCTGCATCCGCTGCGGGGCCTGCGCCAACGTCTGCCCCATCTACCGCCTCGTCGGCGGCCACAAGTACGGCCACGTCTACATCGGGGCCATCGGGCTCGTGGCCACCTACTTCTTCCACGGCCGGGAGAAGGCCAAGAATCTGGTGCAAAACTGCCTCAACTGCGGCGCGTGCAAGGCCGTGTGCGCGGCGGGCATCGATCTGCCGACGCTTATCAAGGAGATCCACGCCCGCATCCAGGACGAGGAAGGTCATCCGCTCTATTCCAAGGCCGTGGGGCAGGTGCTCAAAAACCGCACGCTCTTCCACACCATGCTCAAATCGGCCCGCCTGGCCCAGAAGCCCGTGACCGGCGGCACGCCGTTCTTGCGCCATCTGCCCATGTTCCTCTTCAAGGACCACGACTTCAGGGCCCTGCCGGCCATCGCCGACACGGCCTTTCGGGAGCGCTGGGAAAAAATCCGGCCCCGGGTGGACAAGGCCGACGTCAAGGTGGCGCTTTTCTCGGGCTGCGTGCAGGACTTCGTCTATCCCGAGCAGATGGAAGCGGCCGTGGCCGTCATCGCCAGCCGTCCCGGCGTGGCCATGGATTACCCCATGGGCCAGTCCTGCTGCGGACTGCCGCTGATGATGCTCGGCGAAAAACAGGCGGCCAAGGAACTAGCCGCCCACAACATGAACGCCATCGACGCCCAGGGCTTCGACTACATCGTGACCCTTTGCGCCTCGTGCGCCTCCTACCTCAAGCACGGCTACAAGCGGCTGTTCAAGGACGATCCGGCCATGGCCTTCAAGGCCGCCCAGTTCACGGACCGGGTCATAGACTTCAGCTCCTTCGTCCACGACGTGCTCGGCATGGCGGACGAGTCCTTCGCCGGCCCGGCCAAGGACGTCACCTACCATGCGCCCTGCCACCTGTGCCGGGGGCTGGGCGTGACCGAGGCCCCGCGCAAGCTCCTGCGCGATGCCGGCCTCAACTACATCCCGGCGGCCGAAGAGGACGTGTGCTGCGGATTTGGCGGCAGCTTCTCGGTCAAGTTCCCGGAGCTGTCCAGGGAACTTCTGCGCAAGAAGATCGACAACCTCACGGCCACCGGCGCTACGGCCATGGCCACCGACTGCCCGGGCTGCATCATGCAGATTCGCGGCGGTTTCGAGCACGACGGAACGACCTTCGAGGTGCGCCACGTGGCCGAATACCTGGCCGAGCGCCTGAAGCATAAATAGGGTCACGACCCTGGCGTCATTACGGAAAGGCTGCGGCATGTGTCGCGGCCTTTCCGTTTTTTCATGTCCGGCAGGGAGCCTTCGCTTGTCGCCCCGTCGGGGCGGCGGTACAAAGCCGCAAAAGCCATCGCCAAGGAGGGCTCATGCCGACCACCCCTTGTCTGTCGCGCCTTCGCCACCTGCCCATCGCATCCTGTCTGGCTCTCATTGCCGCGCTGCTTGCGGCCGTGGCCCTTTCCGGCTGCTCCGGGGACGACCTGCACGACAGGCTGCGCATCCTGCACGAAAAACAGCAGCGGATCGAAGCGGTCCGCACCGATCTGCTCCTGGCCGTCAGCGCCGAAAAAAGCGCCCTGCTTTCTCCGACCCAGGCCGACGCCAAAGACAATCTGGCCGCGGCCCGCCAAGCCATGGAAAGCCTGACCAAGGGAATGGAAGCCTTGACGGAATTGATCGGCAAGGACGGCAGTGCCAAGGAAAAGACCACCCTGGCCGCCATTGCCGCCGATTTTACGGAAATGGCCCGCATCGACGAGATCTTGCGTGGCCTTGTCGGGCGCAACACCAATCTCCGGGCGGCCGTGGTCTCGCGCACCGAGGCGGCTCTGGCCGTCAGCCGCCTGCAACATGCCCTGACCCCGGTGATCGACTCGGCCTTCTGCCCGGCCAGCCGGGAAGCCCTGCGCATCGTGACCGCCGCCCTGTCCATCCTGTCGCTGCACGCCCAGCACATCGACGAACCGACCACCGCCGGCATGGATACCCTGGAAGCGGCCATAAACCGCCAGGACGCCAAGGCCCGGGCCGGCTTCGACCATCTCTCCGGCCTGCTGCCGCCGGACGCCCAACAGGAAACCCTGCCCCAGGCCAAGGCCACCTACGCCGATTTCTGGCACGCCACCCAGGAAGTGATCCGACTCTCGCGGCTCAATACCAATATCCAGGCGCAAGCGCTGACCGTGGGCCGCAAACGCCTGCTGACGGCCAAGGCCCTGTCCGATCTGGCCGTCCTGGAAAACCTGGTGGGACAAGGTGAATTCACCGCCACGCGTTAGCACGGTGGTGAAGAGTTTTTTTGGGGAATGAGGAAGAGGATGCGAGAGGGGAACCCTTTTTGAAAAAAGGGTTCCCCTCTCGCGCTCTCCC